>JAKSPX010000134.1 GCA_024404415.1 Clostridia bacterium
GATGAATACATCCGCCGCACGCGCACTCCCGAGATATAGAAAAAAAGAAGAAAGAGAAAGAAAGGAACATCATCATGGAAGAAAAGGATTTCTTTGAAGAACTGAAAAGCGGCCTTTCCTATGCCGCCGAATCCATCGGCAACGTCGGCCGTGAAGCCTACCGCAAGTCCCGCCTCGCCATTGAGGAAGCGGACGTCCGCCGCGAACTGCGCGATACCCTCGCCCGCCTCGGCCGCGTGTATTTCGAACTGCGCACCACCAGCAGCGACGACCTGAGCGTCGCCGACGAGCTGGTCGAAGCCGTTGAAAAGCTGGACGAGAAGCTTTACCAGATCTCTTCCCAGAAAAGCGACGCCAAGCACGACGTCGTCTGCCCCATTTGCGGCCGCAAGAACGCCAAGGACGCGAGCTTCTGTTCCGGCTGTGGCGTCGCACTCTGAGAGGCGGCGCGTCCATGAACAAAGCTGAACTGATCGAAAAGGTCGCCTACGCTTGCAGCATGACCAAAAAGGACACCTCCCTTGTCCTCACCGCCCTGCTCGACGAGATCGGCACGGCGCTTTCCGAGGGCGAAAAGGTGCAGCTCGTCGGCTTCGGCGTTTTTGAGCCGCGCATCAAGCCGGAGCACGTCGGCGTCAACCCCGTCACGCTGGAGGAAATGACCATTCCCGAGACGAGAACGGTCTCCTTCAAGCCCGGAAAGAAACTGCGTGAAAGCTTATGAGAGTCGATAAATTCCTCAAGGTGTCGCGCGTCATCAAGCGCCGCACCGTGGCCAACGAAGCCTGCGACGTCGGAAGGATCGTCGCCAACGGCAAGGTCGTCAAGGCCTCCTATCAGGTCAAGATCGGGGACATCCTCGAAGTTGCCTTTGGGGATCGCACCGTGAAAATAGAGGTGCTCTCCCTTCCCGAGCACGTGGGCAAGGCCGAAGCCTCCTCCATGTACCGCGAGATCCTTTCATAATTTCCAGAGAAAGAGCATATATTCCTCCCGAAGATATTTTCAGGAGGTATTTGGATGGATTCTCCCCACTCGATCCGCATCAATGAAAGAAACGAAACGTCGGTCACCGGTGTGACCGACGTTTTGAGCTTTGACGACCTGCAGATAGAAGCCGAGACCTCGCGTGGCACCCTCGCCCTGCAAGGGGAAGCCCTCCGCATCGCGGGACTGGACCGCACGACGGGCGAGCTCTCCATCACGGGGCGCATCGATAAGCTTGCCTACGTCGAGCCCAAGAAGAAAAAGCGCCTTTCGCTCCGGGAGGCCTTCGGCAAGTGAGAACCGCCCTGCATTTTTACCTTTCCTCCGAGCTTTTGTCGCTTCTCTGGGCGATCTTGCTCGGAGGCGTACTCGCCATCGTCTACCGCCTCTTCTCCCTGATCCGCTTCGCCTTCGGAGCCGGGAAGGTTCTGACCTTCGTCCTGGACCTTCTCACCGTCTTCTCTTCCGTGATTTTGCTCTTTTTGTACGGATTTCTCTTTCTTGAGGGCGAGGTCAGGCTCTACGCGCTGACCGCCGCCGCGCTCGGCTTCCTCCTCTTCCGCATCGGCGAAAAATATTTTTTCAAAATGATAAAAAAGCTCTTCCATTTTGGAAACCATTCGTGTATAATATAAGTTACAAAACTGTTATCAGGTGAGTCGGCTGGTTTGCCGGCCCCGGGAAAGCGTTCAGGATCTATGCCAAAGACACCCACCGTGCAGAACGAAAAAGCAAAGGGCGGCTTCTTCTCCGTTTTGATGAAGACCGTTCTGGTTTTGCTTGTCCTTTACGCCCTCGGCACGCTGGTGACCCTGCGCGTAAAGATCGACGACGCCCAGAGCCGGGTGACCATGCTCTCCCGCGAGGCGGACCTCCGCCAGCGCACCCTCACCGAATTAACGGATCGGGCTTCCAAAGAACCGACCGACCAGGATCTTTTAGACGCGGCGCACGAGGCGGGGTACATCCTGCCCGGCGAAAGAGTCTTTGAGGATTCGGTCGGCAACTGATAAGACGAAAGAGAGTAGAATAGATGGAGCTGACTGTCGGCGCGATTATCGAAGGCAAGGTCACTGGCATCACCAAGTTCGGCGCATTCGTTTCCCTCGGCGAGGGTAAATCCGGTCTGGTGCACATTTCGGAGATCTCCGATTCCTTTGTCACCGACGTCTCCCAGTTCGTCTCGGTCGGCGACACGGTGCGTGTGCGCATTCTCGCCATCGACGCGGACGGCAAGATCCGCCTTTCCATCAAGAAGGCCGTCGATGCGCCCGCCCCGTCCCCGCGTCCTGCTCCCCGTCCTGCCGCTCCCTCCCCTGCTCCGTCTTCCCCTACGGGCGGCACAACCCTTGACGATATGCTCAAACGGTTCATGTCCGAGAGCAATGCCAACCAGGCCCCCTCTTCCTCCCGCCGCTCGGGATACGAAAAGCGCAGTGCCAAAAAGCCCAACCGCCGGAATTACGACGACTGACATTCCATAAACAAATATCCGCCGCCTGCAAGCTCGCAGGCGGCGGTTTTTCCTCTCTTTTACTTTATTACTTTTTCTTCTTTTTTCCGGTGACGAGAAGCAGGATCAGGGCAAGGAAAGCCGCGCCCGCGACGCCGAGCCAGAGAAAGATGTGGGAATGATCTCCCGTCATGGGGATATCCGACGTGTAGCCCCTTGTCATCGCAAAAACCATAAGCGCCAGCGCCGCGAGAAGAAGGAACGCGGCGATCGTATTTTTCTTCATATAAATAACCTCCATCAGGTCTTTCGTATAGAAAGATTCTACCACATTTTCACATTTCCCGCAAGCGGAAAACGGAGAAAACGGCAAGGAAGTCCTGCCGTCTCTCCGTTTTCATTTCTGCGCATGATCTATTTAAACCTTCACGTCGAATCGGGAAGAGCAGCGCGGGCACGTCACCCCGTGGCTGCCCTTGATCTTCGGGAGGCGCAGCACCGTTTTGCAGTGCGGGCACTTCCGGTAAACGTGCGTCTTGCGGTCGCGTATCTTGTTTTTCTGAAGCTTGAAAAAGCGCTTCAGCCGCTCCCAGAAGGCGGTGAATTTCCCGTTTTCGATGCTCCGGCGATAGGTGTTTTTGGAGAGCGCGCGGAAGATGGTCCACGCGAGGAGGAGGTATTCGATGATGACGATGATGACCGAGTGCACAAAGAGGTTGACGATCAAAAGCGCCATTGCAAGACCCAAGGTCGCTATGCAGAGCTGGTCATAGCCGTTGCGGCCGACCATGAAGTTCATCAGTTTTTCGCGGAAACGCATAAAAAGACCTTCCTTTCGTCATTCAGCCGTTGTCCACTCGGCCTGCGCCGTATGGCGCGGTACTGGACTGGCTTTCAGAGGGATAATAGGGCGCGTAATAATACCCGTAGCGGTAGGGATTGGCAAAGGAGAATAAGAGGCTCACGATCAGGCGGATGATCATGATGATGAGGAGGATGCGCACAAAGGGGATCCTGAGGATGCCGCCCTGGCGCGTGCTGCGGCTCCCAAACGGGTCAAAGGGGTTTTGCCCCTGCCCGGACTGTCCGCCGCCCGGCCGATAGGTGTAATAATAGGTGCGGTAGCCGTTCCCCTGCGACTGCCCGTTCTGATAATACCCTTGCCCGTTTCCGTAAGGCGAGCCGCCGCCGTAATAGGAACCTCCGGCGGAAGAGGAGGTCGATTTGCCGCTTCTCTGCGCCTGGATCTCCTCGTAGGCGGCGTTGACCTCTTTCATTTTGGCCTCGGCTGATTTGTCGCCGGGATTCAGATCGGGGTGATATTTCCTCGCCATGGCGCGGTAAGCCTTGGCGATCTCGTCGTCAGACGCGCTCGGGCTGACGCCCAGCACGGCATAAGGATCGGTCACGGCGGTCACTTCCTTTCCCTATATGAGGTGATGACGATGTCCTGACTCATGCCGGTGTCCACGTCGCGCGCCGAAACGTGCACGATGCCGTTGGCGTCGATATCGAAGGTGACCTCGATCTTCGGCTGGCCAGCCGGAGCGCGGCGGATGCCGGTGAGGCGGAAGGTGCCGAGCTTTTTGTTTTCCGAGGCTCGCGGCGATTCGCCCTGCAATACATGCACGTCCACGCTCCGCTGGAAGGGAGCGGTGGTGGTGAAGATCTGGCTTTTGCGGATGGGGATCGAGGTGTTGCGCTCGATGATGTGGGAGAACTGATTGCCGAAGGTCTCGATGCCGAGCGAGAGCGGCGTCACGTCCAGCAATAAAAGCCCTTTGATGCCGCCCGAGAGCACGCCCGCCTGCAGGCAGGCACCCATGGCGACACATTCGTCCGGGTTGATACCGCGGAAGGGCTGCTTGCCGGTGAATCTTTTGATGAATTCCTCCACGGCGGGCATTCTTGTCGAGCCGCCGACCAGACGGATCTTGTCGATCTCGGTGACCCAGAGGCCAGCGTCGTGCAAAGCCGCCTCCACCGGGGCGCGGGTGGCTTCCACGAGGTCGGCGGTCATGCGCTCGACTTCCGCGCGCGTGACCTTCGCTTCCATGCTCTTTCCCCCTGAAAGAAAGGGCAGGCTGACCGTGGTCTCGGAGAGAGCACTCAGCTCGATCTTGGCGTTTTCCGCCGCCTCGCGCACACGCTCCATGGCGATGGGGTCACGCCGGAGGTCGATGCGCTCGGTTTTTTTGAATTCTTCCACCAGATGGTCGCGCAGGCGGAGGTCAAAATCGTCGCCGCCGAGGCGGTTGTTGCCCGCCGTGGCCAAAACCTCGATGACGCCGCTCTCCACCGAGAGCACCGAGACGTCGAAGGTGCCGCCGCCGAGGTCGTAGACCATGATCTTCTGCGCCGTTTCCTTATCCACGCCGTAGGCCAATGCCGCGGCGGTTGGCTCATTGATAATGCGCGTGACGTTGAGGCCCGCCATGGCACCCGCGTCCTTGGTGGCCTGCCGCTGGGCGTCGGTGAAATAGGCCGGGACAGTGATGACCGCGTCGGTGACCGTCTCGCCGAGATAACTTTCGGCGTCCTTTTTCAGTTTCTCCAGTATGATGGCGGAGATCTCCTCGGGGGAATAGCTTCTGCCGTCGATGCGCGCCGCCTCGTTTGAGCCCATGCGCCGCTTGACCGAACTGACGGTGCGCGCCGGATCCAGGGCCGC
>JAKSPX010000135.1 GCA_024404415.1 Clostridia bacterium
CATCACCGGCCTTCTCCTCGAAGCCGGCGTTCCCGCGGGCGCCATGCAGCTCATCACCGGCTCCGGCAGCGAAGTCGGCAAGTGGCTGGACGAGACCAAAAATGTCGACGCGGTCAGCTTCACCGGCTCCACCGCCGTCGGCAGCTCGCTCCTCGCGGGCGGCGCGAAGGAGATCCGCCGCACCTTCCTCGAGCTCGGCGGCAACGACCCGTTCGTGGTGTTCCCGGACGCCGACCTCGACCTCGCCGTGACCGAAGCCATCGGCGGCCGCGCCCACAACGCCGGGCAGGTCTGCTGCGCGAGCAAGCGCTTCATCGTCCACAAGTCTGTTGAAAAAGCCTTCACCGATAAATTAGTCGCCGCTCTTTCGGAAATCAAGGTCGGCGATCCCTCCAAGAGCGAAAACGGCATGGGCCCGCTGATCTCCGAAAAGGCCGCGAAGAAGGCCATGGAAGATATCGCCCACGTCATCGACCAGGGCGCGACCTGCGTTCTCGGCAACAAGCGCGAGGGCGCCTACGTCTGGCCGACGGTTCTGACCAACGTTTCCCGCAACTCCGACGTTGCGAAGGATCAGGAGATCTTCGCCGCCGTCTTCCCGATCATCACCTTTGAATCCTTTGACGAAGCGCTGGAGATCGCGTGTCAGACCTCCTTCGGCCTCGCCTCCACCGTGATGACCAACGACATGAAGGTCGCCATGAAGTTTGCGACCTCGGTCAAGGCGGGCACCTGCGTCGTCAACGGCACGGGCGACTACCGCTCGGTGCATCAGGCGTTCGGCGGCTACAAGCACTCCGGCCTCGGCCGCGAAGGCACCTCCACCACCCTGCGCGAAGTCACCCAGGAGAAGAACATCGCGCTGAAGGGGATCTTGGCGTAAGAAGCTTTCAGGAGAACGTCAGCCGGGAAGGCTCCCTCTGGGAGGGAGCTGGCATTTGCGAAGCGAATGACTGAGGGAGCGAAATGATATCTGCTTGCAGATGGTAAAGCGTTTTGAAATTACCTTGGGTGTATCTCTCCTTCCGTCTCGGACTTCGTCCGATCCACCTCCCTCCTCAGAGGGAGGCTTCCGGGATCAAGCCTCAGAATGACATTGAGGGGTAATGACGTATCATGATATCCGCTTTGCGCGGATGATATCCGTCTGCGGACGGATAAGAATAAGGAGGATTTCAATTCATGACCAACATTGCCATGATCGGTGTGGGTGCCATCAGCGGCATCTACCTGGAGAATATCACCAGGACCTTCCGCGAGATCAAGCTGGTCGGCCTCTGCGACCTGATCCCGGAGCGCGCCGAAGCCGGCGTGGAAAAGGTCAGAAAAATGATCGAAGAAGGCGCGGACGCCGCCCTTCCGAAGATCTACAAGGATATGTACGAGGCGTTTGCCGACCCGGAGGTCGACCTCGTCCTCAACATCACCCGCCCCTACGAGCATTTTGCCGTCACCAAGGCGGCTCTCGAAGCCGGGAAGCACGTCTATTCCGAAAAGCCGCTGGCCGTCGACATGGACGAAGCGACCGAATTAGTCAAGCTTGCCAAGGAAAAGGGTCTCTCCCTCGGCGGCGCGCCCGACACCTTCATGGGTGCGGGCATCCAGACCTGCCGCAAGCTGATCGACGACGGCTTTATCGGCGACGTTGTCGGCGCGAACGTCAGTATGATCTGCCACGGACACGAGACCTGGCACCCGGATCCGGAATTCTACTACAAGCGCGGCGGCGGCCCGATGATGGACATGGGGCCCTACTACGTCACCGCCCTCGTTCAGCTCCTCGGCGAAGCCACGGGCGTGACCGCCTTGACCAAGAAGAGCTTCGATACCCGCCTCATCACCTCCGCGCCGCACTACGGCGAGACCGTCAAGGTCGACGTGGACACCTACCTCGCGGGCAACATCCTCTTCTCAAATGGCGCCATCGCCTCCATTTTCACCACCTTTGACGTGCATTACACCAATCAGGCGCGCTTCGAGGTCTACGGCACCAAGGGTACCCTCGTCGTTCCCGACCCGAATACCTTCGGCGGCCCGATCCTTCTTTACCGCCCCGAGGACGCCGCGTCCGCTCCGGCCGTCGACCCCGGCTACCGCAAGATCGTCGTCGACCCGTACCCGGGCTACAAGGAAGTGCCTTTGATGTTCGATTACCGCGTCAACAGCCGCGCCCTCGGCCTTGCCGACATGGCCAAAGCGCTGGAGACCGGCCGCAACTGGCGTGCCAACGTCGAGCAGCAGTACCACGTTCTCGACATCCTCACCAGCTTTGAAAAGGCATCCAAGTCCGGCAAGTTCTACGAGCTCACCACCACCTACCACCGTTCCGCCCCGATGCAGAATAACCCGATGCACGGGATCCTTGACTAAAGGTTTTTATGAAACATTCCCCCCATTTCCGAAACTTCATATCGCTTTTGCTCCTCGTGTGTGTGATCCTCGCCCTCTTCCCCTCCTGCGGCGACGTAGCGAAGGATCACGCCCGGAAGATCGGGGAGACCTTCTCCTCGATCGAGGCTGGGAGCACCATCGAGACCATGCAGCTTGACGAGCCGGAGCTTGCCGAAGCGCTGGTGGCGGAATTCCTCGCCTCGGCGAAATTCCGCGACCTCGATCGAGAGGTCACCGACCAGCGCCAGGGCGGCGCCAAGATCGGCAAGAAGATCTCCTACGCCGTCACGGTGCTCTTCCCGGACTTCTCCGGCATCCCCTACGAGACGGTTCTGACCGATTACCCCGCCATCGAGTGGGGCACGGTGACGCGCGCGAGCTATTCTACCGAGCTGCGGCAAGCCTACTACGACGCGATGATCTACTATATGCAGAATCTCAAGTACCCGACGCGCGCCGAGGAGCTGATCTTCCGCTTTGAGCGCGTGGACCGGAACTGGGTCGTCACGCCCGACACGGACGCCGTCAAGACCATCTGCCGCGCTTTCCTTTCGGATGTGGAGGGTCGCTTCCAGAAATACCGCGCCGGCGGCGACTATCTCTCGGTCGTCGCGGCTGAGCGCGTCAACAAAGCCATTGCCGCCGCCTCGGATTTCCCGGTCATCTTCTCCAACACCCACGTTGTGAAGATGGAGGGCTTTTCAAACGGCAGTTACCGCGTGACCTTGGACACCGTGGACTACACCGAGCTTTTCTCGGCAGTCTCCGAGGATGTCTACAAGGACTACAGGGAGCAGAATCCCGACGGCGTCTACGCACCTCCTGCCGACGCCATCCTCGAAGCCATGCTCAAGGCCGGGATGGAGGAGAGCGAACACGCCCTCACCTACACCCAGATCGAGCTGGATTCCGATTCCGGCGACCCGGAGGACATCCGCAAGCTCATCACCGACGTCATCTCCTCCCAATTGGAGGTGGAGATCGACGACCTTTCGGAGCGCATCCGCTCCAACATGATCCGCGAATCGGTCTCCGAACCGCGCACGCAGGTCGTCCGCGGGACCTCTGACCCGAAAAACGGCATGCCCTTCAAGATCTACACGCCCAATAAATACGATTCGCACTACATCAAGATCAACAACGCCTCCACCGGCGAGACCTTTATTTCGGTCTACATCCGCGAGGGTGACTCCATCACCGTCTACCTCCCGGTCGGGCAGTACCGCATCCGCTACGCCACCGGCAGCAAGTGGTACGGCTGGGACGAGCTCTTCGGCCCCGACGGCGACTACCTGACCTTCAAGGAGACCATCTCCATCAAGAAGGACAACAAATATTCCCTCACCCTCTACCAGCAGGCCGACAGCAATATGACCACCAAGAGCCTGACGCAGGAAAGCTTCTGATCGCGCGCATGCGCGCGATCAGTGAAATATTGCGTGCCGCAATGTGAAATATGACGGATATACCGTCATGTGAAATATTGACTGCGTCAATGTGAAATTGCGCTTTTCAAGCGCAGTTAAGGAATTATGCGGCGGAGCCGCATACCATAACCGTGTCCAGAGGACACGATTTCACATTACAACGGATGTTTGTAATATTTCACTTTGGCAAAGCCAAAATTTCACCATATCCGCAGGATATGATTTCACTGCGTCCGGAGGACGTCTCCCATTTTCCCGAAAGAAAGGTGTTTCCATTGACCTCCGCCACCATTTTCAACATCCAGCGCTTCTCCATCTACGACGGGCCGGGCATCCGCACGTCGGTGTTTTTCAAGGGGTGCAGCCTCCGCTGCCTCTGGTGCCATAACCCGGAGTCCATTTCCCGCGCCCCGCAGCTTGAATTCGCGCCCGAAAAGTGCATCGGCTGCGGCCGGTGCTTCTCCGCCTGCCCGAAAGGGCTTCACACCGCGACAGAGGCGGGACATGTGATCGACTTCGCCTCCTGCGCCGGCTGCGGCAAGTGCGCCGACACCTGCTTTGCCGAGGCCCTGACCCTGGTCGGACAGCAGATGACGGTCGACGAGGTGGCTGAGGCCATTCTGACCGACAAGCCGTATTTTGAGCAGTCAAATGGCGGTGTGACCTTCACCGGCGGCGAATGTATGCTCTACCCCGACTTTTTAGCCGCCGTCATGGAACGCCTCAAGCCCGAAAAGCTGTCCTTCGCCATCGACACGGCGGGCAACGTGCCGTGGGAGTCCTTTGAAAAGGTGCTTCCCTACACCAACATCTTCCTCTTCGACGTCAAGGCCGCCGACCCGGCCTTACATAAAAAGCTGACCGGCGCGGATAACCTTCTGATCCAATCAAACCTCAGAAAGCTCGCCGCTCTCGGATGTCGGATCATCGTGCGTTATCCCTTCATTCCGCCCTACAACTCCGGCGAGGCCGAAGCCATTGCCGAACTCCTCGCGCCGCTCGGCGTGGAGCTGGTCGAGATCATGCCCTATCACCGCCTCGGCGAGGGCAAGTACGCCGCCATCGGCAGGGAAAACCGCGCCCCCGAGGCCTATATCCCCTCCGACGAGCAGCTTGAAACCGCCCTTTCTCACTTCACCTCCCGCGGCATCAACGCGAGAAGGACGTGAGTTCGGCGCGATTACGCTTAACGTACCATCCCTGTCATTCTGAGTGGAGCGAAGAATCCTTTCATCAACCCCGCAGGAAAGATCC
>JAKSPX010000136.1 GCA_024404415.1 Clostridia bacterium
CTCGCAATGACAAGTGAGTTTTTTACAGCCCCTGAATCTTTTTAGCCGTTCTTTTCTAAAAACGGCAGGATGAGCTTCAATAATTCCTCCGGCTTTTCCATCGGGAGGCCGTGGCCTGCGTGGGGAATGATGTGCTTTTCGGTAGAGGGAAGGCTTTCGGCGATGAGGTCGGTGTGACGCGCTTTGATCACGTCGTGCTCTCCGGCGATGACCAGAGAGGGGACGGCGACCGAGGAGAGGCTTTTCGGGCTGATGTGCGGCTCTGAAAGCATCATCCCGGTGAGGATGCGCTTTCTTTCGCTCTCCCCGGAAAAGGGGGAGAGGGCGAGGTGACGGAGGTATTCTCCGAGCATGGTCAGGCGCACCGGGAACGTGATCCCGGCGGGAAAGAGGTTGCAGCCGATCAGGGTGAGGCTTTTCACAAGGCCGCGGTATAATAGGGCGAGGAGCAGACCCGTGATGGCGCCGTCGCTGAAGCCGACAACGTGCGGCTCGTCCACACCGAGGCGCGCGAGGAGGAAGGCCGCGTCGTCCGCCATGCGGTCATAGTCCAAAGTGACGTCGCCGAGGTCGGAATGTCCCTGCCCGCGGCTGTCGGGCGCGATGACGCGGTATTTTTCGGTGAGGGCGGGGAGCATGGCGTTGAAGATCTCGTGATCCTCGCCGTTGCCGTGTAAAAGGAGCACGGTCTCGTCTCCGTGACCGTAAATATTGTATTCCAGAAGCGCACCGCCTACGAAGAGGCGTCCGCGCTCGCTGGGAGTCATATCCTTATTCAAGCGCGGCACCGTAAAGCTCGGTGTAGACGAGCTTCCCTTTCTTTCGTTCGGATTTCATGAGGCTGACGCGGGAGACGTGGAGTGTGGTCTCCGGGAAGAGAGAGAGGAGCGTCGCGGCGTCAAAACGGTGTCTGGGCACAAAGGAGCGGCAGAGGGTAATATGCGGGCGGAAGGGGCGGTCCTCGACGGGGAATCTTGCTGCGCGGAGTTTGGTGGAAAGCAGCCTTTGGAGCGCCTGCAGGTCAGAGGAGGGAGCGACGCCCAGCCACAGAAGCTCGCCGTTTTCTCTCTTGAAGGAGCCTGCGCCGCCGAGGGTGAGGTCAAAGGAATACTTCGGGAGCGAATCGAGGATGGTCTCCAGCGCCGTGACGGCATTGGATTCGCCGATGAAGGCGAGAGTCAGGTGAAAATTGTCGCGCTCGGTGAAGATCCCCGACGAAGCTCCGGCCTTGAGAGCCGAGGTGAGCGACGAGAGGTTATCCTTGAGCGCGTCGGGAAAATTGATGGCGATGAAAAGGCGCATCCTTCCGCCTCCTTTGGTCGTTTTTTCTATTTTACCATATTCTTTCCGTCTTCGCAACCGCTCCCGCGGGGTAAAGGGAGCGTTAAAGAACGGAAATTTTCCTTGGAAAGCTTGCGGAAACGCCGAAAAAAAGGTATGATAGAAGAAAAATGACGGGATGGGGGGATGAACATGCGAAAGAAAGGGGAAAAGCCGTTCCGCTTCTCCTGGCGCGACCTCGGGGTGACGATTGCTATCCTCGCGGCGGTTTCCGGCATTGCGCTGCTTTTGTGGAATTTCGACGGGAGCGACGTCTTCGCACCCATGCTTTTCGTTACGGCGGTCTTCCTCATCGCGCGCTACACCGACGGGTATCTTTACGGCGTCATCGGCGCGGCGGTGAGCGTCGTGGCGGTGAACTTCATCTTCACCTACCCCTATTTTGCCTTCAACTTCACTCTTTCGGGCTATCCGATCACCTTCATCAGCCTTTTTGTCACCTCGGTGATGACCAGCACCATGACGACGCGCATCAAGAATCAGGAAAAGCTCCGCCTCGAAGCCGAAAAGGAAAAGACCAGAGCTAACCTCCTGCGCGCCGTGTCCCACGACCTCAGAACGCCCCTGACCTCCATCATGGGCACCGCCACCGCCCTCATCGAAAACGGCGACAAATTCACCCGCGAGCAGGAGACCAGGCTCCTCACCGAGAGCCGCGACGACGCAGAGTGGTTGTTGCGCATGGTGGAAAACCTCCTTTCGGTCACGCGCATCAACGGCGAGGGCGCGTCGCTCAGGGAAGAGGAGGAGGCCGCCGAGGAGATCGTCGGCGAGGCCGTGATGAAATTCCACAAGCGGTTCCCGTCTTCCGAGGTGGCAGTGAGCGTGCCGGAGGAACTTCTGATGATCCCGATGGACGCTATCCTCATCGAGCAGGTCATCATCAACCTCCTCGAAAACGCCGTCATCCACGGCGGGAGGGAGGACGGCATCTCGCTTTCCCTGACCCGAAGCGGCGACCGGGCGCTTTTCACCGTGGAGGACCACGGCAAAGGCATCCCGGAAAATCGCCTTCCGCGTCTTTTCGAGGGGACGCTTCCCGGAGAGGATAGCGACGGGAGCGATTCGTCGCGCAATATGGGTATCGGCCTTGCGGTCTGCCACACCATTGTGAAGGCACACGGCGGCGAAATGACCGCCGAAAACAAAAAAGAGGGCGGCGCGCGTGTCGCGTTTGCGCTGCCGCTGGAAAAACGGAGTATATGACTATGGCGGGAAAACAGAAGATCCTTGTTGTGGAAGACGAGTCGAGCATCGCAAGCTTCATCAGTGCCATTCTGGAGGCCAACGGCTTTGAGGCCATGACGGCGCACGGCGGACGAGAGGCCTATTCGGCCATCACCTCTCATTGCCCGGACGCGGTGATCCTTGACCTCGGATTACCGGATATGGACGGCATGAAGATCATCCGCGCCGTGCGGGAGTGGTCGACCTTGCCCATCGTGGTGGTTTCAGCCAGAACGCATGAGAGAGATAAGGTCGAGGCGCTGGACGCGGGGGCAGATGATTATATCACCAAGCCCTTCGGCACGTCGGAATTGATGGCGCGCATCCGCACGGCGCTTCGCCACACCCATACCTCCGGCGGCGTGGCGGGCGGCGACTCCGGCACCTTCCGCACGGGCGAGCTGACCGTGGATTACGACAAACGCCGCGTTTTTGTGAGCGGGGAGGACGCCCACCTCACGCAGAACGAATATAAGATCGTGTCGCTCCTTTCCAAGTTCGCCGGGCGCGTTCTGACCTACGACGTCATTATCCGCGAGCTCTGGGGCCCCGGTGCGGGCGGCGACAACCAGATCCTCCGCGTCAATATGGCCAACATCCGCCGCAAAATCGAGAAAAACCCCGCCGCCCCCGAGTATATCTTCACCGAGGTCGGCGTGGGGTATCGGATGAGAGAGGGAAATTAGGCGATTGGGTGAAAGCGATTTGGCATATAGCGATTTAGCGATTACGCGGTTACGCCATAAGCGATTCAACGATTCAGCAATATGTACCTTATCTGTCATTGCGAAGGCGCGAAGCGCCTGTGGCAATCCGTTTGAGTGATCGCTTAGGCGACCATCGGTCGCCTAAGCGATTCAACACCATCCCCTAAAGCTCTCCCGGCGGGAGGGCTTTTTTATTTGGCGCCGTTTCGTCTTTCCGTTGACAAATCTTGCCGCCTATGGTATCCTTTTTTTATCCTATTATGAATTTTCGGAGGGCACTCTTATGATTTACAGAACCGAACATCCGAAACCGCAGTTTGAACGCGCGAACTGGCAGAACCTCAACGGCGAATGGCAGTTTGCCATCGACCACGGCCATTCCGGCGCGGAGCGCGGCTGGGAAACCGACGAAAAGCCCTACACCATGACCATCAACGTCCCCTTCTGCCCCGAAAGCCGCCTTTCCGGCATTGCCTATACCGATTTCATGACCTCCGTGTGGTACCGCCGCGCGATCAATATCCCCGCCGGTGCGCTTGAGGGCAGGGTCTTCCTCCATTTCGGCGCGGTGGATTATTTCACCTCCGTCTACCTAAACGGCAAAAAGGCCGGTACCCACAAGGGCGGCTACGTCTCCTTCAAGCTGGATGTGACCGACTTCCTTGAGGAGGGCGAAAACCTTCTTGTCGTCAACGCCGAGGACGATACCCGCGACCCGATGATCCCGGGCGGCAAGCAGAGTGACCTCTACGCCTCCCACGGCTGTTCCTACACCCGCACCACCGGTATCTGGCAGACCGTGTGGCTGGAATTCACGCCGAAGACCTACATCAAAAAGGTGAAATATTATCCTGACGTGGAGTCCTCTTCCGTCACCATCCGCGCCGAGCTGGAAGGCAAGGGCACCTTCTCCGCCAAGGCTTTCTTTGAAGGAAAGGAAATGGGCGTGTCTTCCGTCGAAAGCGACGGCGGAAACGCCCTTCTGCGCCTTGATCTTGCCGAAAAGCACCTCTGGGAGCTCGGAAAGGGCGACCTTTACGACGTGGAGCTTACTTACGGCGACGATACCGTGAAGAGCTATTTCGGCCTCAGAAGCGCCGGATACAGGGACGGAAAGTTCTATCTCAACGGAAAATCGGTCTTCCAGAGAACCGTTCTCGACCAGGGCTTCAACCCCGAGGGCATCTATACCGCGCCGTCGGACGAAGAACTGGCTCTCGACGTCGACCGCTCCATGGCCATGGGCTTCAACGGCGCGAGACTCCACCAGAAGGTCTTTGAGGAGCGTTTCCTCTATCATTGCGATAAAAAGGGCTACATGGTCTGGGGTGAATATCCCAACTGGGGCCTTGACCACTCCAAACCCGAAGCCATCTACGGCTTCCTCCCTGAATGGCTGGAGGAGGTAGAGCGCGACTTCAACCATCCCGCCATCATCGGCTGGTGCCCCTTCAATGAGACGTGGGACATCGGCGGACACCAGCAGTATAATGAGCTTCTGGCGCTCGCCTACCATGCGACCAAGGCGGCGGACGACACCCGCCCCTGCATCGACACCTCCGGCAACTACCACGTTGTGACCGACGTCTTTGACCTCCACGACTATACCCAGGACCCGGTGGAATTCGGCAAGCACTTTGAAAAGTTCGCCGGGGAAGGCATTCTCGGCGGACCGCAGGTCTTCCCGGATAGACAGAAATATGAAGGCCAGCCTTTCTTCCTCAGCGAATACGGCGGCATCCGCTGGACAAAGGACATCGCGGGCTGCCGCTACGGCAACGCGCCGACCACC
>JAKSPX010000137.1 GCA_024404415.1 Clostridia bacterium
CCACCTCCCTCGAAGAGGGAGGCTGCTGACATCGTGCGTTAAAGCGTAATCAATATCTACTGAAAACTGAAAACTCAAATAAACGAAAGAAGGACCACATCATGACAGACGAAAAACGCATCCGTTATCTCCAGAAGCCCCGGGCGGGCGCCCGCGTCATTCTCGACACCGACACCTACAACGAGATCGACGACCAATTCGCGCTCTCCTACCTTGTGAAGCTCAAGAAGTTCGACATCCGCTGCTTCACCGCCGCCCCCTTCCACAACGACCGTTCCACCTCCCCCGAGGACGGCATGGTGAGAAGCTACAACGAGATCAAGAAGCTCCTCGGCCTGCTCGGTGAGGACTATCCGGTCTACGAAGGCTCCCGCGGCTATCTGCCGGATGAAAAGACCCCGGTCGACTCCCCCGCCGCCCGCGCCATTGTGAAGGAAGCGCTTGACGCGCCCGAAGGCGAGCCCTTATACGTCGTGGCCATCGGAGCCATCACCAACGTCGCCTCCGCCATCCTCATGGAGCCCTCCATCATCGAAAAAATGACCATCGTCTGGCTCGGCGGCAACGCCCCCGAATGGCCGGAAAACAAGGACTTCAACCTCCGGCAGGACGGCGCCGCCGCCCGCATCATCTTCGGATGCGGTGTGCCTTTCGTTCAGCTTCCCTGCGCCGGCGTGGTCGATAGTTTCATCTCCACCAAGTACGAGCTTGCGCACTTCCTCGCGGGCAAGAATCCGCTGGCCGATTACCTCTGCCGCAACACGGTGGATTACACCGAGGAGCGTTCCGGCCTCGCCTGCTGGAGCAAGGTGATCTGGGACGTGACCGCCATCGGCTGGCTGGTCGACGAAAGATTCATGCGCGACAAGCTCATCCCGGCCCCCATCCCGGAATACGACGGCAAGTGGGCCTTTGACATGACCCGCCCGCTCATGAAACAGGTCTGGCACATCAACCGCGATCTGCTTTTCGGCGACCTCTGCGAAAAGCTGACCGGCGAAACGCCGTGGAAGAAATGAAGCATCCCCTCCTCCGCGACCGCCTCGCGGCGGTAATGGTGCTGTTATTCCGCATTGCGCTTTTATACTGGCTGGTTCTGACCTACAAGATGCTTTTGGATGACGGGTATATGTGGACCTACGGCACCTACCGCTTCTCGTTAAGGGAAAGTCTGGTCTACTACACCTGCCAATCCAACTTCCTCCGCATCCTCACCGCTGCGCTCTCCATCCCCTTCTCGCCTTTACGCGTCTTCGGGGTGAAAACGCCGCGGATCATGGAAATTTTGCAGACCATCGACGCGGTCAACATGCTGATGCTTCTTCTCGGCTATATGCTGGTCTACGGCGCGACGGCCGATTGGGTGTTCCTGAATATCACCCAGCACGCCCTCAACCCGGCGCTGGTGATTTTGGATTTCATCCTCTGCGTCCGCCCGGGCGCGGTGAAGCTCTGGCAGCTCCCGCTTTCGTTCCTCCCGATGGGCTTTTACTTATGCTATACCCTTTTCTATCTCTTCCCCAAGCGCCACCTCGTTTTATATCCCGAGGTTTTCACCGAGAGCACCTTCCGGAGCCCGAAGGGTCTCCTCTACATTCTCGGAGAACTCGTCATGGCCTCGCTTCTGACCCTCATTTTCTACGCCATCGACCGCCTCAAAAGAAAGCTGTTCCCCTGCTTTTCGGCCCCCTACCGCCGAAAAACGACCGTTAAGGAGTGATTTATCATGCTTCATGCCTCCCCCTTCATCCTCGATTTCATGAAGAAATACAGTTATCCCGCCGAAGCGGTGACCCTCTTCACCAAGGTCCTCACCCGCCTCGACGACGACCCGGATTTTGCCCGCCGCTTTGATGCTCTCCGCGAAAGCTACCTCGCGGGCACTGTCTTCGACGACAAGATCCTAAATCCGCTCCACCTGCTCGCCACCTCCTATGCCTACTCGCCCTACACCATGGATTTCGTCTTCTGGCTTTCGCTCACCGAAGACCTCAAGGAGCGCTACGCCGCCGCAGGCATCAGCGAGCGCGTCTACTGGGAGACCATGAGCGACCTTCGCTGCAAGCTCCTGGAATGCATCGAGTGCAAGGGCGTTCCCGGCACCTTCACCAACTGGGCTGACGGCTTCTTCCGCATGCAGCGCTTCGCCTACGGGCGCTTCCAGTATGAATTAGCCACCTTCAACTGGCATTACGGCGTCGTGATGCGCTCGGGCTTCCTTGTCCGCCCCGGCGACACCTACGTGAATTTCCACATTCCCTCCTCCGGCGTGCCGCTCATCGACGAGGTGCGCTTCACCTCCTACCGCGAGGCCTACAAGCATTACGTCGACCTCTTCCCGGAAGGCAAGGTGCTCTTCGGCTGCAGCTCGTGGCTTTTGTTCCCGCGCCACCGCGAGTTCCTGCCCGAGCGCATGAATATCCGCTCCTTCATTGAGGATTTTGAGCTGATCTCCTGGTCGGAAAGCGAGAAATTCGACAACGCCTGGCGCGTCTTCGGCAAGTACGCCAACCTCCCGCCGGAAAAGCTCCCGCGCGACACCACGCTCCGCCGCGCCTACGCCGACTGGCTCGCCGCCGGACACAAGGCAGGCTCCGGCTTCGGTCTCTTCCTCTTCGACGGGGAAAAGATCGTGATGTGAGGGTAAAAGCGATTTAGCAATTCAGCGATTCAGCAAACAGCAAACCGCCTCCGGTCAAAAGATCGGAGGCGGCTTTTGTTATGTCTTTTTCCCTCATCCACCGCTATGCGGTCCCCCCACGGGGGAAGGCTTTAGTGGTGCGTAATCGCGTAATCGCGCTTACTTCTCGAACGGATTCTCGCTCGGGTAACGGACGCCCTTGGGCTGGTTATAGTCGATGTCGGTGACGCCGAGCATACGGAAGATATCAAAGAGGGTCTTGCCGACGTGACCGAAGGCCACCGCGCCGTGGTGCGGGTAGCGCTTTTCGATGAGGACGTGACGGTAGAAGCGCTTCATCTCGTCGATGGCGAACACGCCGATGCCGCCGAAGGAGCGGGTCGCAACCGGGAGAACTTCGCCCTGTGCAATGTAGGCGTGGAGCGAGGTGTCGGCGGCCGACTGGAGGCGGAAGAAGGTAATCTCGCCGGGGGCGATGTCGCCATTGAGGGTGCCGCGGGTGAAATCGGGATCGCCGGTTTCAAGCAGGCGGTGCATGATGAGCTGATAGGAGAGCTTGCCGTCGGCAAGGCGTTCCATCGGGGTGTTGCCGCAGTGGAAGCCCATGAAGGTATCGGTGATGTCGTAATCGAACTTGCCCTTGATATCCTCGTCGTAAATGTTCTGCGGGACGGAGTTGTTGATGTCGAGCAGGGTGACGGAGCCGCCGGTGACGCAGGTGCCGATGTATTCGGAGAGGGCGCCGTAGATATCGACTTCGCAGCCGACCGGGATGCCCTGAGAGGTCAGATGAGAGTTGACGTAGCAGGGTTCAAAGCCGAACTGTTCCGGGAAGGCAGGCCAGCACTTGTTGGCGAAGGCGAAATACTCGCTCGCGCCCTTGTTTTCTTCCGCCCAGTCAAGCAGCGTCAGTTCGAATTCGGCCATCTTGAGGAGGAATTCCGGCCAGGTGTTGCCCTTTTCACCGAGCTGCTTGGCCATATCGGCGGCGATGGCTTCGGCGCGCTTGTCGCCCTTGTGCGCCTGATAGGAAACGTAAAGGTCGAGCTCGGAGTTTTCCTGGATCTCCACACCGAGATCATAAAGCGCCTTGATGGGGGCGTTGCAGGCAAAGAAATCGTAGGGGCGCGGGCCGAAGGTGAAGATCTTCAGCTTGGAAAGGCCTAAAAGCGCCGTGGCGATCGGAATGAATTCGGCGAGGAGGCGCGCGCCGTCCTTGGCGGTGACGACCGGGAAGGAGGGGATGAAGGCCTTGAGATGGCGCAGGCCGAGGTTATAGGAGCAGTTGAGCATACCGCAGTAGGCGTCGCCGCGGTCGTTGAAGAGATCGTGGTCGCCTTCCTCGGCGGAGGCAATGTACATGACCGGGCCTTCGAAATACTTGGCGATGAGGGTCTCGGGGGTCTCGGGACCGAAGTTGCCGAGAAGAACGGTCAGCGCGTTGCAGCCCTTTTCCTTGGCTTCGGCGACGGCCTTTTTCATGTCCTTTTCGTTTTCGACGGTGGTGAGGATCTCCTCGACCTCGCCGCCCGCGGCGCGGTAGGCTTCACAGAGTTCTTTTCTGCGGCGTTCCGAGAGGGTGATCACGAAACAGTCGCGGCTGACGGCGATCACGCCGAGCTTCACTTCGGGGATGTTTTTCATAATACGTACCTTTCTTTTAACACTTCAAGGCAAAGGGACATTCCCTTTGCCTTGAAGCTATTTTTGATTTATTTATCGCTTGCGGTCTCCTTGACGGCGCTGACAAGTCCTGCCAGCGACTGGATCTCGGAGGGGACGATGATCTTGGTGGCCTTGCCGTCGGCGGCCTTCTCGAAGGCTTCGTAGCTCTTGAGGGTGACGTAGGCGGCGGAAGGATCGGCTTCATTGATCATCCTGATGGACTTGGACTGCGCCTCGTAGATGGCGAGCATGGCCTGCGCTTCACCGTCGGCCTCGCGGATGCGGGCTTCCTTGACGGCTTCGGCGCGGAGGATGGCGGCTTCCTTTTCACCTTCGGCGGCGAGGATCTGGCTTTCCTTCTGGCCCTCGGCGGCGAGGATGCGGGCGGACTTTTCGCCTTCGGCGCGCAGGATGGCTTCGCGGCGTTCGCGTTCGGCCTTCATCTGCTTTTCCATGGCGTCCTGGATTTCCTGCGGCGGCATGATGTTCTTGAGTTCCACGCGGTTGACCTTGATGCCCCACGGGTCGGTGGCGGCGTCGAGGATGACGCGGATCTTGGCGTTGATGGTGTCGCGCGAGGTCAGGGTGTGGTCAAGCTCGAGTTCACCGATGATGTTGCGGAGCGTGGTGGCGGTGAGGTTTTCGATGGCGGCCATCGGGTTTTCCACGCCGTAGGTATAGAGCTTCGGGTCGGTGATCTGGAAGAAGACGACCGTGTCGATGCGCATGGTGACGTTATCCTTGGT
>JAKSPX010000138.1 GCA_024404415.1 Clostridia bacterium
CTTGCCGGACTTCGAGAGAATGGCGCAGACCTCCTCGGCATTTTCCACAACGTGGTGCTGTTCAAGCGTGTAGTCAATGGACTGATGGGTGAAGACATAGGTCTTGTCCCCGCAGGATTCAAGCTCGTTTTTGAGCCATTCGACCTCGTTTTCGGGAATCATGGTGTCCGTCCAGTCGCCGTCGCGGCCGTCATAGGGCTTGCCATTTTTGAAGTAGTTGGCGTCCAGTAAAATGACGTCCACGTCGCCGTACTTTTTGTGCATCGGCGCGATGGGGAGCCCTAAAAGGACGCTGAAACGGTAGCGGTCGAGGCAGAAGGCGTCGTGATTGCCCATGATGACGAGCGTCTCGATGCCCGAGGACGAAAGGAGCACCGCGATGTGGGAAAGGTTTTCCCGATCCTTCACGACGTTGTGTTCCGTGTCGACGAGGTCGCCAAGGCAGATGACAAGGTCGACCTTTTCTTCTCTGAAAACACGCAGGGCCTCCCCGATCTTTTCATAGGAAAGATGCGGGCGGCGGGTGACGCCGATGATTTCCCTGGTGCTGTAATGCGGGTCGGCAAACAATCCGATCTTCATAGATTCCACCGTGGCTTTTAAGTAAAAAGCCTTCCTTTCCTTGGTATGTCATGCCGGAGACACAAAATCTCCGGTTATTTTACTTTCTCTTTTTCAGGATGCGCAGGGCTGCGCCGCCGAACTGGGAGATGATGTCGATGACCTGCCGGGCGTTGACGACGATCAGGAGCCCGAAGATGATCGTACCGAGGACATAGAAATTCCCTTTATAGTAAAGAAGCGTCAGCGATTCGGCAAGAAGCAGAACTGTGTTGATAGCCACCTGCATGGAGGAATCGCGGAAGCGATAGAGCTTGCGGATCTCAATGGCGCGCGCCATATAAACCACAAGGTAGCTTGCGAAGGTGGCGATGGCCGCGCCCTGAATACCCAGGCGCGGGATGAGGAAGAAGTTGAGGATGATATTGGTGATGGCGCCCAGCATGGTGGTGAGCATGGAGCGCACGTTCTTCTTCATCGCCATGTAGATTGAGGAATAATATCCCGCAAAGCAGGAGAAGACGATGGATAAAACGAGGAACGGCACGTATTCCCACGCGGAATAGTAGGCCTCGTTGAGCCAGACCGAGATGATCGGCTTGGTGAGAAGCAGCAAAACGCCGCCCGTCAGGAAGACAACGGTCTGATATACGGAAAAGACCTTGGCATAGAAGCGGCGGTCGTTTTTGTCGTATTCGGTGATGGCGGACATCTGCCACGCCTGCGAGAAGATGCCCGCGATGGTGTTGATGAGGTTCGGGAGCTTGGCGGCGGCCTCGTAAATGCCGTTGGCGGAGGCGTCGATCATACCGGTGATCATGTAGCGGTCACTGAGATTGGTGATCCACCAGAAGATGGAATTGGGGATCATCGGCAGCGAGAAGCGGATCATCTTGCCGTAGGTGCCCTTTCTGACGTGCCCGAAGCGCAGATAACGCTTGAGGTCGGCTGTCAGGAAGAGGAAGATGACCGAGAAGGTATCCGCCATGATGGTGGAGAGCACGTAGCCCACGATGCCCCACTTGAACACCAGAAGGAAGAGGATATTCATGGTGACGAGGCAGAAGGTGTTGAAGATGCCGTCCACCGCGTAGAGCTTCACCTGCCCCTTGGCGCGCACAAAGCAGCCGCAGAGCGAGTTCATCGAGGAGGCGAAGACGTAGAAATAAAGAAGCAGGATGTGGTCGCCGATGCCGGAAAAGCGCCCGACGAACACGAAATACTTTAAGATCGGATATAACGCGATAAAGACGCCGAAGCCGATCATGTTGACCGTCAGGGCGACTGTGAAGACGTCGCTTTTTCGTGTGGCCTTATCCAGCCCGTAGCGCAGGATGCCGTGATACATGCTGACCGTGATGATCGGCAGGATCATGTTGGCCGTGTCGGCGATGAGGGTGGCGATGCCGTATTCGGCGGTGGTCAGTGCGCCGGTGTATAAGGGGACGAGTAAGAAGACCATCAGCTTGGATCCGAAGGAGCCGATAGCAAAGATCACCGTATTCGATATGAGGTTTTTATACTTATTCTCTGCCAAATTGTCCTCCGAACGGGCGCTGATTCAATGAATCCGCCGCTTAACGATGATACCGTCTTCCGTAGACCATCTTTTTCCTTCTTCTCTTGGCGGCGAAGGTGATGTAGATGATGTAGATGACGAAAAGCGCGGGGATGGCGATGGCCAGGAACACAAAGAGCTTGCTCTTGAAGAGGGTGTCCGCCTTGGTGGTGGCGTCCATGAATTCGGAGAGCTTTGCGCCCGTGGCGGTGACCAGATTGATCTTGCCGCAGTCTGCCCCCTCGTAGGTGACCGACGCTTCGGCGACCTTTTCGCCCTTGGCGACCGGGGCGGTGAGCTTGACGACATTTTCGGGCGGGGTGATCTTCATCAGGCTCTCGTCAAAGCTGCCCTTCGGGATGAGGATGCTGACGTCCTCGTCGGTTTCGAGAATGAGCGAATCCTTCTCGTCGGAAAGGGAGACATAAGCTTCGGTGACGGCGGTGCCCTTTTTGAGGATCTTTTTGAGCTCGTAATTGGCAAAGACCCATTCGTAGATCTTCTTGCTGTCGGTGAAGGAGGTGATGGTGTTATCCGCCAGCACGGGGGCCTTCATGACGACGGCGATGAGGTACATATCGTTCTTCTGCGCCGTGGAGACCAGGCAGTGCTGAGCCGCCGAGGTGAAGCCGGTCTTGATGCCGCGGGCATATTCGTAAATGTAGCGGGTCTGGGTGCGGGTGGAAATGAGGTGGTTGGTGGTGTTGAGCACACGCTCATCCGACATATTGGTGGCGGGAACGGTGTAGCTGGTGGTGTTGGCGATCTCCATGAGCTCTTCGTGCTTGGCGAATTCATAGGCGATGCAGTAGAGGTCGTGGGCGGTGGTGTAGTGGTTTTCGTTGGTCAGGCCGTGGGGGTTGGCGAAGTGGGTGTTGGTGCACCCCAATTCCTCGGCGCGCTGATTCATCACCACGACGAAATTTTCGACCGTCCCGGCGACGTATTCCGCAAGCACGCAGGCCGCTTCGTTGGCGGAGGGCAGAAGCAGGCAGTAGAGCACGTCGCGCAGAGTCAGTTCCTCCCCCGCCTTAAGGCCCGCCGTGGAGCCGTCCGGAATGAGGGTGTTGTGGTAGATGGCCGTGGAGGAGCAGGTGATCTTGTCGTCGAGATTGCCGTGCTCGAAGGCGATTAGCGCCGTCATCATCTTGGTGGTGCTGGCCGGGTACATCTTCTCGGTGGAGTTCTTTTCATAGACCACCTGGCCGGTGGTGGCTTCCACCACGATGCAGGCCCCGGCGTTGAGGTCGGGGGCGTTGGCGCCGGTGTACTTGAGGATGTTGTCCGAATAGATCGGTGAATTGCCCTTCGGAGCCTCTTCCTCCTCCGTCGCGGTATACGCGCCGAGAATGTTTAACGACTCCTCTTCTCCGTCGGCCATGGTGGCGTAGGCAGGAAAAGCCGTAACGAGGCTTGCAAGGACGAGCAGAAGAGCAATATATCTTTTCCAGTTGAATTTTTCGGTCATTTGTTACTCCTTGATCCGTGAAAAGGCGATTTCTATTGACGCGGGAAGCCGCGCGTGATATACTGTGAGAAAGGGATTTCTGCTCCGGGCAGTCTACCCTATCATAGCTATTATAAGTATATTTTATTGTACCACACGCGGCTCCGTTTTTCAACAGCAAGTTGCATATTTTCTTCCTTTCAGCATAATCCCGAAGGAGGCAGCAGTATGGCATATCTCTTTGTCCATGTCCGCGAAAAAAGCATATCCGGCGGCGGAGCGGAACAAGAACGGGTCGCAGTACACAGACGGGAAGATGAATGATGAAACGCACCCTCATCGCGTGGCTCTCGCTCATCACAGCCGCACTTCTTCTTTTCTCGCTTATCCTCTTCTGCCGCCCTTCAAAGGCCGCGGCAGTGCGTATCGCAAGTTCCTCTCCGGAAACAACCGGCGAGGAGCTCTGGATCAACCGGGCCGATAAAGATGCGTTATTATCACTCCCCGGGATCGGCGGCGTGCTGGCAGAGCGTATTCTGGATTACCGGACAGCTCACGGCAGTTTCACTTCCCTCGATGAATTGAAGCTCATCGAAGGCATCGGTGAAAAGACCATGGAATCTATTGAAAATTATCTCTCAGAAACGAAAGGAAAATAAAAAATGAAGATCATTGAACCCTCTTTTGTATTTGAAGACGTCATCCGTCCCGACGAGATCATCGCCAAGATCGAGCGCGCCGGCCGCACCTGCTACGAGAGCGAAGGCCGCATCGCCGAAGGCACCGCCGAAAAGTTCATCGCCTCCATCGTCAAGCGCGGACATGAATCGGTCCTTGAGCACGCATCGGTCACGGTACGCCTCATCTGTGACCGCGGCGTCACTCATGAGATTGTACGCCACCGCATCGCCTCCTATTCGCAGGAGAGCACCCGCTACTGCAATTATTCGGGCGACAAGTTCGGAAACGAGATCACCGTCATCCGCCCCTTCTTCTGGAACGACGACCCGGAGAAGTTCGAGATCTGGAAAAACGCCATGCTCGCCACCGAAAAGGCTTATAACGACCTCATTGCCGCCGGCGCCACCGCTCAGGAGGCCAGAAGTGTGCTCCCCAACTCCCTCAAGACCGAGATCGTCATGACCATGAACATCCGCGAATGGCGTCACTTCTTAAAGCTCCGCACCGCCCCCGCCGCCCATCCGCAGATGCGCGAGGTGGCCATTCCGCTTCTCCGCGAATTCCAGAAGCTTCTCCCCTCGCTCTTTTCTGATATCGAAACCGAATGAAAAAGAAAAAAGAGCTCTATCGGGCGCTGGAGTCCGAAACCTTTGACGGTGCTCTCTATCTCCCCTATGAGCCTGAGGATCCCGGTGAGCGCTTCCCCGCGATCTACATCCTCGGAAGTGAGGAAGGCGAGATACGGAGCATCGTCTCCTTCTTCAAGACCCTTCCGGGCTGGAAGGAGC
>JAKSPX010000139.1 GCA_024404415.1 Clostridia bacterium
CATTGGACGGTCGTCGGCGACGAAGTGTCGTATAATCATCACGAAGGCCCCAACGTCTTCTCCTTCGGCGGGAAAAACTGGATGATCACCGACGAATGGGATGGCCTCGGCGTTTATGAGACCGCGGATTTCTGCCATTTCAAGCGAAACGGCGTCATCCTGAAGGACGGCGGACATAGGAAGACCGACGGCACCAAGGGACACCACGCCGACGTCCTCGTCAATAACGGGAATGCCTGGATCTTCTATTTCTGCGTCCCGTGGGATATCGAAAACGGGGATGTGACCTATGGCACGCTCCCCGCAAGCGAGCGCAGCCATCACGTCGTGCAGGCGGCCAAGCTCGAGATCGTCGACGGCAAGCTCGTCTGTAACCGTGACGCGGATATTGAGCTTATACTCGCCCCTGAAATCTGAGATACAAAGCGTTCGAGAACAAAACATTAGCCAGAAACTGGATAATATAAACAATGCTCCCCCAGCTTTACTGGGGGAGCATTGTTCATGGAAAATAGGACAGGCTTGTTGACTTACTGTCGAGAGTAAAGGTTATTAATTTTCATGACAAAACAGACATATGGTATGATTCTCTTTGATGAATTACCGGTAACTATATGATGGTTGCTTAGTTGTAAGCTTTTGTGGCTCCATATTTGGCTTCTTCTGATGTAAATCCAGAGTATTCCAGCTGGTCGACGAGACTGCTATAACTAAAAGCCATGGTGTCAAGATAACTTAGCGCTTTTTTGTATGCTTGTTCTTTCCAATCGATAGTTAAGGAATCCACCCCATAAGTTGCTTCTTCTGTAGTAAAACCAGAATATTCAAGCTGGTCAATCAAGCCCATTCGACTGAAAGCCATAGTATCAATATAGTCTTTCGCTTTTAATATTGCTTGTTCTTTCCAATTAACATTAAGAGAATCAACCGCAAAAGTTGCGTCCTCGGAACTATATCCAGAATATTCTAGTTGGTCAATTAAGCCAGAACGGCTAAATGCCATGACGGTTATATATGATTGGGCTTGCCGCAAAGCGTTTCGTTGTCCAGCGGATAGTTGGGTTTCTTGGCTTGATTCAGTTGCCGACTCCATTACATGAGTATTCGGCTCCACATACCCCTCACGAGAATAGATAGCATACGTATTATCGTCTGGACCCAGTACAAGGAAACCATCATCTGGCATATATGCAATAGTAAAGCTTCCAATAGGTTTCGCATCTGGATAAGCGGTAAAAACATAATCTTGGTCGATTCGCCCATCATATTTCCATTTAATATTAACGACTGTATTATCTATGCAATAAGTTCCTGTGTAATCATCATTGATTATTACGTAGCCTGTCGCATCCCATCGATCCTCACCAATATCATACGTGATTGCGTAAAGTTTCCAATCTCCGAGGATAATACTTTCTGCGGCATTCAATGTATTGACTGGTTCAATAATAGGGGAGGACGTAGTTTCCGAATTTTGTACGCTTGTTTCAGCGATGATGGGGGTTTCATCGTGAGAGGTTTCACAACCGGTGCACAAAATGAGCGCAGAGATAGCAAGAATTAATAACACGAGAAAACGAAATTTTTTTACTACTGCCTTAGGTTCGCTGTAAATCTTTTCTTTCATGATGTGACCTCCTATTATCATTTGTCTCACCGTACGAAGATGCTTTTCTGATGTTTCAAGACACTACATCGACGATGAGTTTATTCTCATTAATGGACAATGAGGGGTTCATTAAGACAAAGGTAGATTTCCTTCTCATGCCATCCGTCTTAATATATTCAATCGTTTTGTTTTTACTTACCGATGTGATACTGGGAAACTGTCATTCCAATATCTATGATACATGCTATTTGTTATACTTATTCGCAGCACGGTGAAGAAGCTCTTTGAAATAATCAGGCAGCTCCGATTCAAAGCTCAGGTGCTCACCTGTGACGGGGTGGACAAAGCCGATGGAACGCGCGTGGAGGCACTGGCCTTTGAAATCGGGGAAGACCTTTTCGGAGGCGCGGTTGGAATAAACGGGGTCGCCGATGACGGGGTGACCGATGTGCGAAAGGTGCACACGGATCTGATGGGTGCGTCCGGTCTCAAGCTTTAATCGCAGATGGGTGGCCGGTACCGAGGGGAAGGAAGACAGCACCTCAAAATGCGTCGTGGCGTCGCGCCCGTCAGCGACCACGGCCATGCGCTTGCGGTCGACGGGGTGGCGGCCGATGGGGTAGGAGAGCGTGCCCTTTTCCTCCTTGAAATTGCCGAAGGCGAGACATTCGTAAAAGCGGTCAAAGGAATGGACCTTGATCTGCTCGGCAAGCCCGCGGTGTGCTTCATCGGATTTTGCGACGATCAGAAGGCCGGAGGTGTCCTTGTCGATGCGGTGGACGATGCCGGGGCGTATCACGCCGTTGATGCCGGAGAGCGAATCGCCGCAATGGTATAAAAGCGCATTGACCAGCGTGCCGGTCTCATTGCCCGCCGCGGGGTGCACCACCATGCCGCGCGGCTTGTTGACCACCAAAAGGTGCGCGTCCTCATAGACGATGTCGAGCGGGATATTCTCGGGGAGCGTGTCGAGCGGCTTGGGGTCGGGGCGCGTGACCTCGTAGAGGGCGGCTTTGACCTTTTCATTCTTTTTGACGGGTTTCCCGAGAGATGTGACGCTGCCGCTTTCCAGGAGGATGGCCGCCGCGCTGCGGGAAATATCCAGTTCGGCCGCGAGCCATGCGTCGGCGCGGATGCCGAGGTCAGCCTCTTCAGGCGTCAGTTTCAGGAGTTCCATTTTCGTCCTTCTTTTTCTCGTCCGGGAAGTGATGAATGAAGAGGAGGTACACGCCGAGCAGCACCGCGCCCACCGTGATGAAGCAGTCCGCCACGTTGAAGACGGCGAAACGCACGAATAATACCTCGATCATGTCCACGACGTAGCCGTAGGCAAAGAAGTCGATGATGTTGCCAATGCCGCCGCCGAGCACCATGGAGAGCGACAAAAAGCCGAGCCAGTGCTGGAGATCTGAAAAGAGGATGAACCACAAAATGAGGATCATCCCGAGGATGCGTAAAGTCACGAGCACCCACGGCGCTTTGTCAAACATACCGAAGGCCATGCCGGTGTTCTCCACGTAGGTAAGGCCCAGAATACCCGGGAGCGGGATCTTGTCGGGCTTTCCGGCAAGAGATGTAAGCGTGGCGGATTTGGAAAGACGGTCGAGGATCTCAATGATAACGACAGTCAGAAAGGGCAGTAGATAACGCATTTTGCCGCCAAACTGCGGATTTTTGATGCGAAACAGTTGATTCATAGAAAATGCCTTTCATCTTGAAAAAAACGGCACACACCGATCGGTCTGCGCCGTTTTGTCATGCAGAGTAGAGGAGATTATTCGCGGACCGCCGCGGCGCAGCGGGCGCAGAGGGTGGGATGCTCGTGATCGTGGCCGACCGTCTTGGAGACCGTCCAGCAGCGTTCGCACTTTTCGCCTTCGGCGGGTGCGATCTCGACGGAGAATTCAGCGGATTCTTCGAGGATGACCTCGGAGCAGATGAAGACGGTGGCGAGCACGTCCTTGCAGGATGCGAGGAAGGCGTAGTCTTCGCCGGCTTTGATGACCACCTTGACTTCGAGGGACTTGGCGACCTTCGCGTCTTCCATGGCCTTCTTGACCTTGTCGCGCAGGGCGAGCAGCTTATCCCACTTTTCGCCGATCTTCTCGTCGTTCCAGGCCGGGTTGACCTTGGCCATGTCGTGATACACGGCGGCTTCCTTGCGGACGTCGGAGGTGTGGGGCATGAAGGTCCAGATCTCGTCGGAGGTGAAGGCGAGGATCGGGGTGAGCAGTCTGACCATGCCGTCGAGGATGAGGTACATGGCGGTCTGCGCACTGCGGCGGAGGGTGCTGTCCTTCTTCTCGCAGTAGAGGCGATCCTTGATGACGTCAAGGTAGAAGTTGGAGAGCTCAACGACGCAGAAGTTGCGGATGGAGTGGTAAACCACGTGATATTCGTAATTTTCGTAGCCCTCGATGCACTTTTCGACCAGCTTGTTGAGGCTCATGCGCGCCCAGCGGTCGATCTCTTCCATCTCCTCGTAGGGCACCATGTCGGTGTCGGGAGTGAAGCCGTCGAGGTTGCCGAGAATGAAGCGGCAGGTGTTGCGGATCTTGAGGTAGGCCTGCGAGAGCTGCTTGAAGATGTCGTCGGAAACGCGGACGTCCACACGGTAGTCGCTGGAGGCGACCCAGATGCGGAGAAGGTCGGCGCCGAACTTCTTGATGATCTCTTCGGGGGCGATGGAGTTGCCGAGCGACTTGTGCATGGCCTTGCCTTCACCGTCGACGACCCAGCCATGGGTCAGGACGTTCTTATAAGGAGCGCCGCCCTGAGTGGCGACAGCGGTGAGAAGCGAGGACTGGAACCAGCCGCGGTACTGGTCGGCACCTTCGAGGTACATATCGGCGGGCCACTGAGTGGCGTCGTTTTTCTCGAGGGAGGCGATGCGGGTGGCGCCGGAATCGAACCAGCCGTCGAGGGTATCGGTCTCCTGATGGAAGTGCTTGCCGCCGCAGTGCGGGCAGGTGAAGCCTTCCGGCAGGATCTGGTCGGCGGTGAGTTCATACCAGGCGTTGGAACCCTTTTCACCGAAGAGCTTGGAGACCGCTTCGATGGATTCGGCGGTGCAGACCGGCTTGCCGCAGTCTTCGCAATAGAAGACCGGGATCGGCAGGCCCCAGTGGCGCTGACGGGAGATGCACCAGTCGGCTCTCTCGCGTACCATGCTCTGGATGCGGTCCTTGCCCCAGGCGGGCAGCCAGGTCACGTTCTCGCAGGCGGCGACGGCGGCGTCCTTGAAGGCTTCCACCGAGCAGAACCACTGCGGCGTGGCGCGGAAGATGATGGGGTTCTTGCATCTCCAGCAGTGCGGATAGGAGTGGGCGACCTTTTCGGAGGCGAAGAGGGCACCGGAGGCAATGAGGTCTTCGAGGATGGCCTTGTTGGAATCCTCATAGTACATACCGGCGAACTTCCCGGCG
>JAKSPX010000014.1 GCA_024404415.1 Clostridia bacterium
AGTTGGCAGAGCACGTCATTGGTAATGACGAGGTCGGCAGTTCGAATCTGCCTAACAGCTCCACAGAACAGGCATGAATCACAAGATTCATGCCTGTTCTTTTTGCAAAGAGCATCGCCAAAGGCCAGTCTGAGGTCCCGCATAAAGAGGTGTAAAACTCTCGTCGGTTTTTGCGTGCTATTTTAACCCCTTCCCCCTCGTAATTTGTGCTATAATATCTTGATTATTTTGGGAGGTATTTTATCATGAAAAAAGTCATTTCCGTCTTGCTTCTCATCGCACTTCTCTCCACCATGCTTTTCTCCTGCACATCCAAGACGCCGGACGTTGTCGCTTCCGAAGAGGCAGCGGCCATCAACCTCGAAACCATGACCTGGACTCTCGAGGTCGAAGGCGCCGATGTGACGGAATACACCCGCGCCGACGGCGAAAAGCACGAGCTTTCCAAGGTTTACGGCAGCGTTATGAAAGCCAATGACCAGGCCGGCACCAATGGCACCGGTTCCGTGCAGATCAGCTTCATCTGCGAAGGCATCACCATCCGCGAATTTCTTGAGGATGTCGGCCGTCCCGACGCCACCAAGGTCACCTATTACGGCGACGTCATCACCTTCAAGGGCGCTGAAAAGTACCACACCCCCATGTCCTGCACCATCGAAGGCGACCTTCTCAAGAGTGACGATGTGCTGATCGGCTGGGTCTGCAACAAAAAGGACGTCCTCTTTGACTCCGACACCTATGTCGGTGTTTTTGCCTCGGCGACCGTTCTCGACGTCGTTTCCAACTGCTCCGTTTCCAAGATCGTCATCGAGTAATTCTTCCCTTTGTGGTCCGACTGCCGTGAGTATCTCACGGCAGTTTTTTCACGCAAGTGCACAAGAATATAAACATAATGATAAATTATTATGTTGACTTTTTCATGTAATATGGTATACTGACTTTATTTCATTCAGGAGGTCTATCATGAAAAACGTCATTTCCGTTCTGCTTCTCGCCGCGCTTTTATCCACCATGCTCTTTTCCTGCACATCCAAGACCCCGGACGTCGTCGCTTCCGAGGAGGCGGCTTCCAAAACGCTGGAAACCATGACCTGGACCCTCGAGGTCGAAGGCGGCAGTGCCGCTTCCTACACCCGTGCGGAAGCCGAAGCTCACGAGCTCTCCAAGATCTACGGCAGTATGATGAAGGCCGTTGACCAGGCCGGCGGCAACGGCACCGGTACGGTCCAGACCAGTTTCATCTGCGAAGGCATCAAGCTCTCCGAATTCCTTGCGGACATGGGCCGCGGCAAAGAAAGTGACAACCCCGCCACCTCCGTCACCTACTACGGCCAGATCATCACCTTCAAGGGCGGCGACAAATTCTACGAGGACATGAGCTTCACCATTGACGAAGAAAACCTCTGGAACGACGAAGTGCTGATCGGCTGGATCTGCAACAAGACCCAGCTCCTCTTCGACTCTGAAAGCTATGTCGGCATCTTCGCTCCTCCGGCAGTCCTGAACTTCACCTCCAACTGTTCTGTTACTAAGATCGTCATCGAGTAATCCCTGTTTTCTTCACAGGATCTCCCCGGAAAGCCTATGCTTTTCGGGGATTTCATCATTATTCACCTATTCTTTTTCCCCCGAATCGCTTTCTTTGGTATCTTTTTACCTTGCATAAATTTGCGTCATTTTATATAATAACTTTACCATTATTATAGGAGGCCACATCAAAATGCGTAAATCCATCATCGCTGTTCTTCTCATTGCGCTCACCCCGATCGCCTGCTTCCCTTCCTGCACTTCCACGACCCCGGACGTCATCGCTTCCGAACAGGCTGCTGCTGTCAACCTCGATTCCATCACCTGGTCCCTCAACATCACCGGCGCCGAAAAGACCACCTACACCCGTGAAGAAGCCGAAGCCCACGAGCTCTCCAAGGTCATCGTCAGCATGTATGTCGCTTACGAAAACGGCCCCGATGGCAACGGCATCGCCGGCACCATCAAGAGCTTCATCTGCGAAGGTATCAAGATGTCCGAATTCCTCGCTGACATCGGCGCTGCTGACGCTTCCTCCCTCACCTTCCACGGCAAGGACCACGAAGGCAAGGACGTTGACGTCACCATCGAAGGCGATGACCTCCAGAACGACAAAGTCATCGTCGGTTGGATCATGAACAAGACCGAGATCCTCCCGAACTTCACCGAAAGCTACGTCGGCATCTTCTGCGACTCCAGCGTCTCCTCCTTTGATTGCTGCTGCTCCGTCACCGACATCGAGATCGGCTAATCTGTTTATTTGATTCTCCATGGCTGTGCACCATCAGGCGCACAGCCATTTTTGTATGCTATTTTAAATATATTATGAAATTCTGTACACTTTCTATTGCACTTTGCCAAATCTTATGATATGATGCTTTTATCACAAGAAAGGAGTTTTAGAATTATGCGCAGATTTATCGCCATTTTACTGGCTGCCCTCTCCCTCGTCTCTATTTTCGGTTCCTGCACCGCCAAGACCCCGGACGTCGTCGCTTCCGAAGCGGCCGCCGCCATTACCCTCGAGACCCTTGACTGGTCCATCGAAGTGGAAGGCGCCGAAAAGACCTCCTACGGCATCAACGACGCCAAGCAGCACGAGCTCTCCAAAATGATCGTCAGCATGGTCATCTCGGTCATCGACGGCAACATGTCCTCCGCCCGTAAGAGTTTCCGTGTTGACGGTATCAACTTCTCCGAATTCCTCGCCGACGTCGGCGCAGCAAACGCCACCAAGGCCACCGTTTACGGCAGAGACCTCTACGGTGCTGACGTCACCATCGTCGTCGAAGGCGACAACCTCCAGAGCACCGACTGCAAGATCGCCTGGATCAGAAACATCGAAGAGATCCTCCCGGACTCCGAGAGCTACGTCGGTATTTTCGGCGGCAACTCCGTCAGCGAATTCGACGGCTGCTGCGACATCTACAAGATCGTCATCGAATAATCCCCTGACAACAAACATAAGGCGCACGGCTTGGCCGTGCGCCTTGTTTTTATTCGTCAAACAGCGTGAGCGGATCGATATAGCGGCCGCTTTTCATCACTTCCAGGTGGAGATGCTCCTGCTCGCCGACCTCGGTGAGCATGGTTTTTCCGACCTTGCCGATGACGTCACCGCCGTTTACTTCGTCGCCGACCTTGATCGGCACCTCCTCGTCGAGATTTGCGTAGACCGCCTGATAGCCGCCCGCGTGTTCCACGACGACCGTCCTGCCTAATACGCCCTTATCACCCACCTCGGTGACCACACCCTTGCCGATGGCTTTGACCTCTGTCCCCACGGGAACGGCGAAATCGGTGCCGTTATGGGTGCGCCAATCGCCGAGCGTGGACGAATACACCAGTGTGTCACCCGAGAAGGAGCGCGAGACCGCGCCTTCCACCGGGCGGAGCCAGCCGGGCTCGGCCGAGACTTCAGTCGTCTCTTCGGTCTGTTTTTCCGCGTTAACGGGTGTCTTGGGGAGCACGACGGCGCTTTCTGTGGCTTTATTCGCCTCCGTTTCCGCGCTCTCGGCCGCCGGAAGTCCGATCTCGGCGCTGACAGGCTCCGGGATCTCCTCGTCGTCTCCGTTGAAGATCACATAGCTCGAAACGCCGATCGCGGCGGCGCAGAGAATGAGAACGATGTAAAAGCCTTTTCCCGCCCAGCCGCGTTTTTTCTCCTGATTCATGATCCTTTTCCTCCAATCCTTTGGCACTTTCTGCCTTTCGGCATTAGTATGACCGTTGGAAAAGGATAATATACCGTTTGTTTCGCTTTTTCTACTCTTTTTAGAGCTCTGCTGCGTCGGATGCGAAGCGTCTGAGCTCTTCTTCCTCGCCCGAGCAGAGGAAATACACCGCGCCCTCCGCGCCCATCACGCCGCCGGAGGCATAGATCTCGGCTTCGAGGTCGTAAAGCGCGGAAATGGCCTCCAATTCCGTAAAGACCTCACCGGGGAGCGGGCAGAGGCGCGGCCCCGCGGTCTCACCGTCGACCGAGAGCGCCGCGAGCGTGTCGACCGGCAGCTCCACGCGCTTTTCCACGCCGACCGGGATGATGGTCCTCACCCGTCTGCCGTAGACAGCCTCCAGAATGGGCAGGGTGGTGCCGACCGTCGGGTTGCCCACCAGCACCGCCGCCTGCTGCATTTCCAGATTGACGGCATTGGCGCCCTTGAAAATGATATCCGCAGGCTTGAGGGAGGGAGCGACGTCAAAAATGGTCTTGCCGCGCACACGCTTGCCTTTTTCAATGACGACGTCTTCTTTGGCGGTTCCGCCCTCTAACTTCACGCCGCGCGGCAGGGTGACACCGCGGTAGAAGTTTTCAAGACCGGTGTCTTCTCTGACTTTTTTCAGAAGCTCCTCGGCCACATAGCGGTTGGTCGTCCCGGCCACCACCAGAATGGTCGCCTCCTTCAGCGCTTCCTCCACCTCGGGGAGCGAGGCAATGGCCTTGGCAATGAGCTTTTTGCCCTGTTCGGGCGTCAATAATACCGACATCTGATTCATGATCCACGACTCCTTTTCATTTTTCTGATTTCTTTTGAGTGTATCACGTCTCTTCCGACTTGTCAATTTTTCTCTTTTCCAATCTGACCGCCACAACGCTCTTGTCGTCCTCTGCCTTTTCCCCTTTCCGTTTGCGGTCCACGATCACCTCGCAGAGCTTCTGCACGTCGCTGACCGTCACCTTTTCCAGCGCCGTGACGAAGCCCTCGTCCTCTTTTCCGTCCTCCGCGCCGTCGGTGACCATCAAAAGGAGGTCGCCCGCGGCCATCACCTGACGCTCCACGCTGACCTTTTCGCCATATAGGCCGCCGCCTTTGATTTTCCTGACGCTTTCCCCCTTGATGTAGCTCGGTGAAGCGCCGCTTTTGTAGAAAAAGGCAAGACCGCTATAAAGGTCGACCTCTGCAAGATCGACTGTGGCGCATACCATGCCGTCTGAGAGCATGCGGGACTGGATGGCCGTGGTGATGGCGTCCTCCGGTGAAATACCGCCGCGGATCTGCTTTTCCACCATGTTTCCAAAGCGCACGCTTTCCTTCCGCGCCGCGTCCCCGGATCCCATGCCGTCCGAAAGCAGGATAAAAAGGCGATCATCCATTAAAAACCAGCTTCCGTAGTCGCCATTCCTCTCACTGCCCTTTTTGCGCCGCGATGCGGAGCCCAACGTGTAGGTATACGCCGCGAGAGTCGAAACCGGAACGCATCCGCCTCGTTTCTCGCCGATCACGACCTGTCTTCCCACGACCGAGGCAAATTCCGCCTCGAAATGCTCCTTTTCGCGCAAAAGCTCGTCCGCGTTTTCAAGCCAGATCTCCATCTGCATCCGTCCCCTTATGTCGCGCACGGCGATGACCTCCGCTTCCATGCCGTATTCCCGGAGGATCGCCCCGACCTCGGCCTCCGCGCCGTAATCGAACACGCACTCCTCTTTCAGAATCTGGGACGTCCTTCCGAGAAGGGAGGAGACGCTTTCATACTGCCCCGCGAGTAATTCCAGCCCTTCGTTGATGCGGGCGTTGTAGTTTTTCTGACAGCGCGACGCATACCAAATCCGCGAAAGCTCGAAGGCGAACCGCTCCCCCTCCGGGCAGAAATCGAGGAATTCCTCCGAAAGCTCCTCTTTTCCGACGATGCCCTTCTCCTCAAGCCGCCTCCTAAGGCGGGTAAATTCCTTTTCCGCCATCCCGTCCGACGAACAGACGCTCCTTTTCGGGCAGGCGGTGCAGGCATTTTCCCGGATGCAGGGGATGATGAGCCCTTCCGAAAACTCCTTTTTCATGGCCGCCGTCTGTTCCGCGACCGAAAGATAGGCGTCCGCCGCCCTCGAAAGGCGGTCATAGGTGCGCTCGCGCAGCCATTCGGTATGGATATCCTCCCGCTCGACGCTGAGCGCCGCGCTTCTGCCCGCAAGCAGATCCAGGCGCTTGCCGGTCTCTGCCGCCGCGGAGGGAAGCGCCAGAAAGAGTCCCGTGCCGAGCGCATATTCCAATACCGACGTCAGACTATACCGTTCTCCGCCGACCGCGTGGCCCCAGACGGTGATAGCCGCCCCGGCCGCTAAAAAGGCGAGGCCGCAGAAGAGCTTGCCGAGGCGGGAAAAGATCCCTGCCGCGACACCCGCGAAGGCCATCGTCAGCGAAAAGAAAGGGGTGTACCCGAACGCCATGTCCGAAGCCAGCCCCGCCATCAGCCCGGCCGCCGCCCCGGCGCGCGGTGCGTTGGTCTCCCACACCTTCCAGAGGATCAAAAGCACGCAAAGGCTCCTCCCGACCGAGACGCCGAAGATCAGAAACGGGCCGAGGGAGGAAAGCGCGAGCGCGGCGAGGATGAAGCGCGCCATATCGCGCATTTCCCCGCTTTCGTGCACACGGTCGGTGGCTTTGCGGAAGATCCACGCCCCGCACGACGCGAGAAGAAGCTCCGACACAAAAAGGATCCATTCGATCCTGCCGCCTCCCGTCTCCATGATCTCTGCTATTCCGACGGCAGCAGATCCGAGAAGCGCGAGGATCGGCGGAAAATAGCGGTTTTCCGGGCGCATCACAAGCTTCAGAAGTGCCGAAAAAAGCACGATCAGGGCGCACTCCGCGACATACTTGGCACCGTAGCTTTTCATCAGTAGCGTTGCATATCCCGCCACCGTGCCGATAATGGCCGGGAGCGCCCCCGGCATGCCGATGGCCGCCGCCAGATACGCCGCGCCGAAGGGCGCATAGTCTCCGAACACCACGCACCGCGCAAGCATCACCCCCGCCAGCACGCGCGCCGTGATGGCCAGCGCGGCACGCAGGGAATGCGACCCCATGATCCTATAATAGATCCTGTCCTCCCGTTTTTCCGCCTGATTTCGCGTCTCTTCCCGCATAAATACCGCCCTTTCCGTTCATTCTTTCTTTTGTGAGGCTTCTTCCTCTGATTCTATCAGCTTTGACGCGCGAATTTCAGCGATTGCGGGCGGATATCGGATAATAACTTCGTCTTCTTTTCCTCTTGAAAGTACCCCCCCGGATGTGATAAAATATAGTGAAACAAGCTGACCCATGATTTTTCACGCGGGAGAAAGATCTCTTTTCCCCGAAAAGGATGTGTTTATATGTCATTCAACGCCATAGACGCCGCCGAAAAGACCTGCAAATGGATCCGCCGGTGGTTTGATGAAAACGGGAAGGACTGCCCCGCCGTGCTCGGCATTTCCGGCGGCAAGGACAGCTCGGTCGTCGCCGCTCTCTGCGCCAGAGCGCTCGGCCCCGACCGCGTCGTGGGCGTGCTCATGCCCAACGGCGTTCAGCCCGATATCGACGTCTCCGAGGAGCTGGTGAGCTTCCTCGGCATCCGCCACCTCACCGTGAATATCCACTCCGCTTTCACCGGCCTGACCGATGAGATCGCGGCCTCCGTCGGCCCGCTCTCGCGCCAGACGGTCATCAACCTCGGCCCGCGCCTTCGCATGGCAACGGTCTACGCCGTTTCCCAGAGCGTGAACGGCCGCGTGGCCAACACCAGCAACCTCTCCGAATACTGGGTCGGTTATTCCACCCGCTACGGCGATTCTGCGGGCGACTTTGCGCCGCTTCTCCACTTCACCGTTGCCGAGGTCAAGGCCATCGGCCGCGCCATCGGCCTTCCCGAGCACTTTGTGGAAAAGCCGCCGTCCGACGGGCTCTCCGGCAAGACCGACGAGGACAACCTCGGCTTCCGCTACGCCGTGCTGGACGAATACATCCGCACCGGCGTCTGCCCCGACGCGGCGTCCAAGGAGAAGATCGACCGCCTGCACCGCATCAACGCATTCAAACGTCAGCCCATGCCCTCTTTTGAATATCAACCCGAATGATCTTTTCGGAAGGAGGTCAGACGCATGAAGAAATACGTCATCGGTCTGGATTTCGGCACCTTATCCGCCCGCGCCCTTCTCTGTGACGCCTCAAACGGCGACGAGATCGCCACGGCCGCGAGCAACTACGCGCACGGCGTGATGGACCGTGCCCTTCCGACCGGCGAACCTCTGCCGCATGACTGGGCGCTTCAGCACCCGCAGGACTACATCGACGCGCTTTTCACCATCATCCCGTCGGTCATGCGCCAAAGCGGCGTCTCTCCTGCCGACGTCATCGGCGTCGGTCTGGACACTACCGGCTGCACCCTTCTTCCCGTCGCCTCCGACCTCACGCCCCTCTGCCTGAGTGAAAAATACCGTCACGAAAAGCACGCGTGGGTCAAGCTCTGGAAACATCATTCCACCGCCCCCTACGCCGAAAAGATCGACGAGATCGCCCATCAGCGCGGCGAGACCTTCCTTTCCCGCTACGGCGACAAGGTCTCCTCCGAATGGCTGCTGCCGAAGGTGCTGGAAACCCTCTCGGAAGCGCCCGAGGTCTATCACGACGCCGCTTATTTCATCGAACTGATGGATTACATCGTCTGGCTCCTCACAGGAGAACTCTGCCGCAGCGCCTGCGCACTCGGCTACAAGGCCTTCTGGAGCAAACGCGAGGGTTTCCCCTCCGATTCCTTCTATTCTGCCCTTGATCCTCGTCTTTCAAAATTTCCTGAGGAAAAGTTCGCGGGGAAGATCCTTTCCACGGGCGAAAGAGCGGGCTTCCTCACCAAAGAAGCCGCCGAAAAGCTCGGCCTTCTCCCCGGCACCCCGGTCGCCATCGGAACACTGGACGCGCACGTCGCGGCACCCGCGCTCTCCGTCACGGAAGAGGGGCAGATGTTCGCCGTGCTCGGCACCTCGGGCTGCCACATGGTGCCCGGCAAGAAGGAATTGATCGTCCCCGGCATCTGCGGATACGTGGAGGACGGCATCATCCCTGGTTTCTTCGGCTACGAAGCCGGGCAGTCCTGCTTCGGCGACCTTCTCGGCTGGTATGTTCAAAACGCCGTCCCTGCAGAATACACCTCCGCCGCCGCGGCAAAAGGGATGGATATCCATTCTTACCTCACAGAAAAGGCCTCCGCGCTCCGCGTCGGCGAAAGCGGGCTTCTCGCGCTGGATTGGTGGAACGGCAACCGCAGCGTTTTAGCCGACTTCTCCCTCAGCGGCCTAATGGTCGGCATGACGCTTCGCACCCGCCCGGAGGAGATCTACCGCGCATTATTGGAATCAGTCGCCTTCGGCACCCGCGCCATCGTTGAAAATTACCGTGCCTACGGCGTTCCCGTTCACGAACTGATCGCCACGGGCGGCATCGTCCATAAAAATCCGCTCCTGATGCAGACCCTCGCCGACGTTTTGAGATTCCCCGTGCGCATTGGCGCGTCACGGGAGGCTCCCGCCCTCGGCAGCGCCGTGTGCGCCGCCTGCGCCGCCGGGAAAGAAAACGGCGGCTACGATACGCTGATCGACGCCTCGCGCTCTATGGGGCATGTGAGCGACCTATTATACACACCCATTGAAGACCACAGCGCCGTCTATGACGCGCTCTACGGCGAATATAAGCGTCTCCACGACCTTTTCGGCAGGGGAGGCGTGGACACCATGAAGAAACTGCGCGCCATCGCCGCGCACGCCTAACGGAGGAAAGCCTTGTCTACCATCAAAAAGTCACCTGTCTTACCGCTTTTGAAGAAAGCACTGATCATCACCTTCGGTTGTTTTGTGTTTGCCGCGTCGGTCAACATTTTCTTTGTGCCGGCCGACCTCAACACGGGCGGCCTCACCGGCATCGCTCTGATCTTCAATTCTCTCTGGAACGTCCCGATCGGTTTGGTGGTCTTTTTACTCAACATTCCGCTTTTGCTGCTTGCCATCAAATACATCGGCTTCAAATTCATCTTTTGGACCATCTACGCCACGGTCATTTCCTCGTTGCTTCTCGATATCACGGCTCCTCTGGAGGGACTTTTATCGCTTGACAGCGCCGACAAGCTGCTCTTCTGCATTTTCGGCGGCGCTGTGAGCGGTGCGGGACTCGGCATCGTCTTCACGCAGGGTGCTTCCACCGGCGGCACCGACATCATCAGCCGCCTGACCGCACTGGTCTTCCCGCACATCACCCTCGGACGACTCATGCTGATCTGCGACATCGTCATCATCACCTTCGGCGCTCTTGTCTCCGGCGAAATGGAGATCACCTTATACTCCGCCGTGGCGATCTACCTTTCCTCCGGCGCCATCGACACCGTTTTATACGGCCTTGAAAAATCGCAGGCCGCCATCATCGTCTCCTCTCACGGTGAGGAGATCAACAGGCGTCTCTTGACCGAGCTTGAACGCGGCGTGACGCGCATCCCCTCCAAAGGCGGGTACAGTGCCAATGCAAACGAGACCCTGATCTGCGCCGTTTCCACGCGCCAGATGTCCGCCCTCAAGGAGATCGTCTCCGCTGTCGACCCCAACGCCTTTGTCATCTTCACCGAAGTCCACGACATCATGGGCGACGGTTTCAGAATGCGATATTAAATTAAGGGAGATAGACTTATGTCCGTTCGAATGAGAAAAAAGAAAAACCTCGGCCCCCGTCTGGAGGCCTGCGCTTCCCTGATGATCAGCGACCCCGCTTCCCTGAAAGGGCAGTGGCGCTCGCTATTGAAGACCGAACAGCTCTCGCTGGAGATCGGCTGCGGCAAGGGTAAATTCACCTGCGGCACCGCCGAAGCCAATCCCGAAGCGGGCATCATCGCTCTGGAACGTGTGCCGGAGGCGATCGTGATGGCGGCGGAAAAATCCTGCGCGGCTGGCCTTTCCAACGTGCGCTACGTCATCGGCGACGCCGCCAACCTCACGGATTTCTTTGAAGAAGGCGAGCTTGACCGCATTTACGTCAATTTCTGCGACCCGTGGCCCAAGAAAAAGCAGGCCAAGCGCCGCCTTGTCCACGGCGACTTCCTCAAGGTCTACGCTTCTCTCCTTTCCCCGGAAGGCGAGGTCTTCTTCAAGACCGATAACCGTCCGCTCTTTGATTTCGCTTTAGAGGAGATCGCGTCGTCCCCCTTTGAAGCGCAAAACGTCTCCTACGACCTCGCTTCCTCCAGCATGGCGAATATCACCACCGAATATGAAGAAAAATTCATGTCGCTCGGCACGCCGATCAACCGCGTGGAGATGCGCAAGCGGAAATGACCGCACTTTTGCCCGGATGACGCTTTTCTCTTGCAATGTCATCTGTTTTATGATATGATGAGTGTGCGATCCTATCTTTTTCCGGGGATCGCCCGCCGCTCCCCTCCGGGAGCAAGAAAGGAATACTCTATGAAGATCCGCAACAAAAACGGCAGTCTTGTCGTCTCCAACGACGTCATCGCCTCGATCTGCGGCTACGCCGCCACCCATTGCTTCGGCGTGAAGGGCATCGTCGCCCGCGGCGTTTCCGACGGCATCATGCAGTTCCTCGGCGTGAAAAATATGTCCCGCGGCGTCAAGATCCGCTACGACGAGGGCGGCATCAGCATCGAATTACACGTTGCGTGCGAACACGGCATCAATATGGCGACCATCGGCTCCTCCATTATGAACGAAGTCAAATTCGTCATTGAGCACGACACCGGCGTCAAGGTGAAGAACGTGGACGTCTGCATTGATTACGTCGATGCTTCCGAAGAAGCGTAATAAATCACACGAGGTAAACCACTCATGGATCATACGATTTTGACCGGCGTCGATTTCGCCGAAATGCTGGCAGCGGCTGCCGCCATGATAGAAAACAACAAGGGCGGACTCAATGAGCTCAACGTCTTCCCGGTCCCCGACGGGGACACGGGTACCAACATGGCCATGACCATCCGCGCCGCGGCCGACCGTTTGGCCTCCGCTCCCATCAGCAAGAGCCTTTCCGACGTCGCCGCACAGATCGCCTCCGCGCTTTTGCGCGGCGCGCGCGGCAACTCCGGCGTCATCATGTCCTTACTTTTCCGCGGCATGTCCAAGCGTTTCAAGGGGCTTGACGCCTGCGATGCGCAGGTATTTGCCGAGGCCATGACGCAGGGTGTGGAAGCCGCCTACGGCGCGGTGATGAAGCCCGCCGAAGGCACCGTTCTGACCGTCTCGCGCAAGGCCGCCGAAGCCGCCGTTGCCGCGAGCAAATCCGGCTCGGATCTTTACGGGACGCTCACCGCCGCCTCCTCTGCCGCCGGGGATGCGCTTGCCCTCACCCCCAAGCAGAATCCCGTTCTGGCCAAGGCCGGCGTCGTCGACGCGGGTGGACAGGGCTACTGCTATATCCTCTCGGGCTTCCTCTCCGCCATGGAAGGGAAAAAGATCGCCCTCAGCGGCGTTTCCGCTTCCGAGAGTGCCTTTGAAAAATTCGACACCGAGGACATCCGCTTTGCCTACTGCACGGAGTTCCTCATCAACAAGGAAAACAAGGACCGTTCGGTCCTGAAGCTGCGCGCCTTCTTCGAGTCCATCGGCGACTGTGTCGTTGTTGTGGACGATGACGACATCATCAAGGTGCACGTTCACTCCAACAACCCGGGCAAGATCATCGAAGAAGCGCTTCTCTACGGCTCGCTTTCCAAGATCAAGATCGAGAACATGAAGGAACAGCACACCGAGAAGCTCATCAGCTTGGATGCCCCCGCCGCTCCCGCCGAGCCGGAGAGCGACTACGGCTTTGTTTCGGTCGCCTGCGGCGAAGGTATTTCATCGGTTTTCACCGATCTCGGCGTGAACCGTCTTGTAGAGGGCGGCCAGACCATGAACCCCTCCACTTCAGACATCCTCAAGGAGATCGACCGAGTCCCCGCCGCGACCGTCTTTGTGCTTCCCAACAACAAAAACATCGAGCTCGCCGCCCGCCAGACCGTTTCTCTCGTCAAAAACAAGCGCGTGGTGGTTCTGAGTACCCATTCCATCCCCGAAGGTATCAGTGCCATGCTGGCTTTTGAGCCGACGGCAGGCGTGGAAGAAAACATCGAGGCCATGAAGGCCGCCATCTCCGCAGTCGCCTCGGGCAGCATCACCTACGCCGCCCGCAACTCGGTTTTCGAGGGGCAGGAGATCGCGGAAGGCGACATCCTCTCGCTCGCCAACGGCAAGGTCTGCGCCATTTCCAAAGACATCCCGAACGCCGTCAACGCCATGCTGGACGTCACCGGCGGCGGTGAGAACGGCATCATCACCGTTTTCTACGGTGCCGACGTTCTGGAAGCCGACGCAGAGGAGATCGTCAAAATCATCGAAGCGCGCTTCCCCGAATCCGAAGTCAGCCGTGTGAACGGCGGACAGCCGATCTATTACTACATCTTCTCCATCGAATCAGAAAGGCACAAAATGAACAAGAATAACGGCGGGTTCAACTACTGGA
>JAKSPX010000140.1 GCA_024404415.1 Clostridia bacterium
TCTTGTAGCAGGCGTTGACGAAGATCATCATCTGGCTGATGGCGGTGTTGAAGCCGAGGGCCTCGAAGTCGGAGGTGACCTTCTTGACCGTCTGGTGGTAAACGCGGGTCAGTGCGCCGTCATCTTCGGCGGTGAGGTTATTTTCGTCGGCGAAGAAATTCCAGACGCGGTTTAAGAACTTTCGCGCGCCTTCGACGCCCGCGGCGCTCCAGGGCTTGGAGACCTCGAGCGGTCCCATGAACATTTCGTAGAGGCGCAGGGTGTCCGCACCGTAATCGCGCACGATGTCACTGGGGTTCACGACATATTTCGGGAAGCGCTTGCCCATCTTGATGCCGTTTTCACCGAGGATCATGCCCTGGTGAACCAGCTTCTTGAAGGGTTCCTTGACCGGGCTGATGCCCTTATCATAGAGGTAGCGGTTCCAGATGCGGGAATACATGAGGTGCCCGACGGCGTGCTCGGGGCCGCCGATGTAGAGGTCGACCGGGAGCCAGTGGGCAAGGAGCTTGGGGTCGGCGAGTGCCTGGTCGTTTTTGGGGTCGATGTAGCGCATGAAGTACCAGGAGGAGCCTGCGGAGCCGGGCATGGTGGAGGTTTCACGCTTGCCCTTCACGCCGTTCTGATCGTAGACCTTCCATTCTTCGGCGTTTTCAAGCGGCGCTTTGCCGTTTTTGCCCTTGTAGTCCTCGAGCTCGGGCAGAACGAGCGGAAGCTCTTCGTCCGGGAGCGGATAAATGCCGCCGTCCTCGGTGTGGACGATCGGGACCGGCTCGCCCCAGTAGCGCTGACGGGCGAAGATCCACGCGCGGAAGTGATAATTGACGGTGCGTTTGGCCACACCCATCTTTTCCAGCTTCTGCGTGATGGCTTCCTTGGCTTCCATGACCGAGAGGCCGGAGAATTCTTCGGAATTGATGAGGATATAGTCGCCGTGGAGGTAGTCGCCCTTTTCAAGCGCCTTTTCGGTGACGTCGGCGTGTTCGTTTCTTCCCTCGATGACTTGGATCATCGGGATCTTGTGGGCGGTGGCGTATTCAAAGTCGCGCTGGTCGTGCGACGGGACGGCCATGACGGCGCCGGTGCCGTAGCTGGCAAGCACGAAGTCGCCGATGAAGAGCTGCGCTTCCTTGCCGTTGACCGGGTTGATGCAGGTGAGGCCCTTAAGGGGGCAGCCGGTCTTGCCCTTATTGAGTTCGGTGCGATCCATATCGCTCTGCTTGCGGGTCTCGGCGATGTAGGCTTCGACCTCCGCACGGTTTTCCACGCGGTCAAGAAGCGACGCGACCAGGTCGCTGTCGGGAGCGAGGACCATGAAAGTGATGCCGTAGATGGTCTCGATGCAGGTAGTGAAGATGGAGAACTTGCCGCCGCCGACGATCTCGAATTCGACCTCAACGCCCTCGGACTTGCCGATCCAGTGGCGCTGCATCTCCTTGGTGGATTCCGGCCAGTCGATCTCGTCGAGGCCTTCAAGCAGCGCTTCGGCGAAGGCGGGCTGGTCGATGACCCACTGCTTCATGTTTTTGCGCACGACCGGGTAACCGCCGCGCTCGGATTTGCCGTCGATGACCTCGTCGTTGGAGAGCACGGTACCGAGCTCTTCACACCAGTTGACCGGCATGTCGATGTACTTGGCGAAGCCGTCCTCATAGAGGCGCTTGAAGATCCACTGGGTCCAGTGGTAGTATTCCGGGTCGGAGGTGGAGATGGTCTTGGAGAAATCGTAGTCAAAGCCCAATTCGGAGAGCTGCTTCTGGAAGGTGGCGATGTTCTTCTTGGTGAAGCCGGCGGGGTGGTTGCCGGTGGTGATGGCGTACTGCTCGGCGGGCAGACCGAAGGAGTCGTAGCCCATCGGGTGCAGGACGTTATAGCCCTGCATGCGTTTCATGCGGGACATGATGTCGGTCGCGGTGTAGCCTTCCGGGTGACCGGCGTGGAGGCCGACGCCGGACGGATAGGGGAACATATCCAGAACATAATACTTCGGCTTGGAAAAATCCCAAACGTCGGTCTTGAAGGTCTCGTTTTCAGCCCAGTATTTTTGCCACTTGGGCTCGATCTCGCTCGGAGAATAGTTGGTCATAGGTTTCACTCCCGTAAATTCTAAGAATCGCATAAAAAGATAGCATAACTATACCACGCCGCGGCCGCTTCGTCAAGAGTAAGGCCGGAATTCTATACCGTAAATGGTGCCAAAGCCCCCGCTGCGGCGCAAAGGGCTTGGCGGAAAACCCCATATTGAGGGTTATTGAGATCAAAGAAGATCAGATAAAAGGCGATGAAGGCAATGGAGAGCACAAGAAGGACCGCAACAATGATGAAGACCCAGGGCTGTACTTTTCTGGACGCAACCTTGATCTCCTCACGGTAGTGGCTGATGGCGTTTCGTGCCTCGTCGAGACGGATGTCTTTTTCCTTGATAACTTCCTCAAGATGGGTGATCTTTTGCTCGCGAAGACGCTCTTCCACCTTGAGCTCGGAGAGCTGGCGAACGAATTCGACCTCCTCATCGGTGGAAAATTTCTTCTCAATGCCAAAGACAGCGTCCATGGAGATATCCAAAACGGCGCAGATGTAACCGGTTGTGTAGATGGTGGTGGCCTTGGAACGCTCGGAGAAGAAATTGTTGACTGTGTTCACCGAGAAGTCCTCGATGCTGAAGCGCTCGGATATACGGTTGGAAATGTCCTGGTTAGTCAAACCAAGCCGGTTGCGCGCCTCTTTGCACATATCCTTGATGCGTGTGTGGACGCTGACTGTGCCGCCTTCTGCCAAAATGACCTTTTGTGCCATGATCTGGCCTCCTTCCGACCGATTGGAAGATCATCCTATCGTCAATCCATGTCGTCTAGTCGCTCTGAAATCGGAAATTCCTCCAATCGATTCGGATGATCATGTGTTGCAATGAGAAACCCGTTTCTGCTATCTTCATGGCGCAGCGGAGGGAAACCGAAGCAGTGAAATGATCCCGGAAGGAACAGAAAGGAATGAGTCCGATGGGCTGATGTGCTTCCCAACACATTATAACAGACTCTTGGTAAAATGTCAAAATAAATACGAAAACGAAAAAATGATAATATGGAGGAAAAACACCATGAAAAACGATTCCCATTGCCTGATCCTCGGCATCTCGCTCGGTGCCGGACTGCTCGTCGCGGGCGGAGTGATCGCCCTTATGATGTATGGAAAGAAAAAGAAAGCGGCTTCTTCGAACGAGGAAACAGAGAATTTTGAAACCTGCATTACGGAAGAGACCTGTTCCGGGGAGGAAGAAGCGAACGGAGAAGAAGCGCTTTGCGCGGAGTAACGGAAACAAGAAAGGGAGGTATTCAGAAATGAAAGAAATGATTTTTTACCGCTGCCCCTATTGCGGCAACCTCATCTACATGGTGGAGGATTCCGGCGTGACGCCGGTATGCTGCGGCGAGGAGATGGAACCTGTGGAGGTGAATCACACGGAGGCCAGCTTCGAAAAGCACATCCCGATGCTCCTCTCCAAGGGCTTTCACTGGACTGTCACGGTCGGTGAGACCTTACACCCGATGAAGCGCGAGCACTTCATCCAATGGATCGCACTTCTGACCGACCGAAGCTGCTATGTCCGCCGCCTCGTGCCCGGCGATGAGCCGGTAGCCGCGTTCGACATTCGCCCCGGAGAGGAGGTGATCGCCGCCTTCGCTTATTGCAATCTGCATGGGCTCTGGAGAGGAAGCGGAAATTGACGGCATGACCACGCGGCCTTGAAGCGTGATGATATAGATGAGTGCCCCTGCCCGCTGGCAGGGGCGGTAAAGAGAGCACGCCGGGAAACCGGCGTGCTGATAAAAAAGATCGGAGGCAACAATGAAAACGTTGAAATGGATCAATACGGCGGCCTTTGCAGCCATGATCCTCATAAATATACTGGCAAATCTCATACCCTTCGGCGGCATGACCACCGGTGACGTCTCAAAAGCATACCCGACGCTCTTTACCCCCGCGCCGATCACATTCGCTATCTGGGGTGTGATCTACTTTTTCATGGCGGCCTTCGTGCTCTTCCAATGGGGCGTGTGGGATCGCGGAGGAGAGAGCAACCGGCTTAGGGAAAGGATCGGCCTGTGGTTCGCAGTGAGCTGTCTCTGGAACATCGGCTGGATCTTCGCCTGGCACTTCGGGGCCATCGGCCTCTCACTTCTCTTTATGATCGGCTTATTACTCTCCATAACGGTCATTGTCAACCGGGTGGAGAAAAAGTACCTGCCGTTTTTCGGACGTACCGCAGCCGGAGCGGGTTTTGAACTCTACTATGGCTGGATCATTGCGGCAGCCATCGCCAACATCAGTGTCCTCCTTAAGTATTTGGAATGGGAGGGATGGGGACTTTCCGAAGGCTTCTGGACGGTCACGATGATCATCCTCGGCGCGGTTATCGCCTCGCTTGCGGTTCTTTTCGACAAGAGGTGGTTTTCGGCCTTCGCGGTGATCTGGGCCTATGTCGGCATCCTTATCCGTCATATCGCGCCCTCAGGCTACGGCGGTACGTATGCTTCCGTCATTGCCGCGACCATCATCGCCATCACGGGTATCCTGACGGTCGTTATTCTCAGGGCTTATGCGAGGCGGGACCGTGCGCGGGAACGCTTCTACTATAAGCCCATGCGCACCGTGAAGGAAAAGGAGGCGCGGAGCCATGTATGAGATCAAGCTGAAAACGCTGAATTTTACCGACGAAGTACTCTTTGCGGGGATGCCGGTGCTGGTCGAATTCTGGGCTCCGTGGTGCAGTGCCTGTCGGCAGCTCGCACCCATTGTGGAACGCATCGCCGAGGAAAATCCGGGGAGGTTGAAAGTCGGCAAAGTCAATGTTGATGAGGAGCCGATGCTTGCCGCACGCTACGGCGTGCGTGGGGTGCCCAAACTGGTACTCTTTGAAGGCGGAAAAGTGATCGGCAGCGCAGTCGGTCTGCAGAGCAGAAAAAGGATCGAAGAGGAACTTCTCAGTCTTGTGAGAAAGGAAAGGAGGCCGGCATAAGAAAATAGA
>JAKSPX010000141.1 GCA_024404415.1 Clostridia bacterium
CCTCGTCCTTATACCACATCTTATATTTGTCGCCGACCTTATATACGCAGGCGTCGATGCACCGATCCGAGGAAAGCGGCAGGATGCCTTCGAATTTCCAATGCCAGAGGTTGTCCGCCGAATAGTGGAGGATGTGCCGCAGGTAATCCCAATCGGTCGGAATGCCGGTGATGTAGGAGACGAACATGTGGTATTTCCCCTCCGCCCAGATCACCTCAGGTGCCCAGAAGGTGTTGTCGCCGGGCTCGATGTCCAGATCCGGCAGCGTGCCGCGGTAGAGCCAGCGATTGCCGTCGTAAGACGAGGCGACGCCGATCTTTGTCCCGTGAACGTCCGAAACGCCGACCGGGTGCAGGGAATTGCGGCGCTGGGTATAGAGGATCCACCAGCACTTTTCCTCGCGGTTCCAGATAATGGTGGGATCGGTCGGCGAGCCGTAGATGGGATCCTCATATAAAGGCGCTTTGATCATGGCTTTTTCAGTCCTCGAACTTGTAGCTTCTGCTCCAGGTCATTTCTTCTCCCGGATCAAGTTCGATCTGAATGAAGGCTTCGGGAGAGAAGACGTACTTGGTGCCCCAGCAGGCCATGTAGGGAGCCGCGAAGGAGTCGGTCTCGCTGACCGAGCAGCCGGAGTTGGCTTCGGTGAGCTTCCAGTGCGCGCCGCCGCATTCCTTCACTTCAAAACCCTTGGCGTAGAACGCGCGGCCTTCGAAGGTCTTGTTGAAGGTGATGACGCCGTCCTTGTACTCGAATTCGGGCTGACGGGCCTTGCTCATCTCCAGCATCTTCTCGTCCGGCTTGAAGGCTACCTCAACTTTGTAGTTGGGGCCGACGTACTGACCGTCCACGCAGACGAAGTTATGGATGTATTCCTCGGTGGAGATGTGCTTGGAGCCGGTGTTTGAAAGCTTATAGTCGATGGTCATGGTATTGTCTTCGATGGTGATCTTCTTTTCCAGCTCCGCCTTGTAGCCGTTGATCTCGGGGTTGACGGCCTTGAACTCGGCGAAGGTCTCGCCGTAGCGGTAGGTGATCTCGGCGTTTTCGGCGATGCGCATGGCGAGCATGTGGGTGCCGCCCTTGTGGCCTTCCTGCTTGATGACGGTGCCGATGCCGATCTTCATGTAGCCTTCGCCGACAGCGGCTTCGTCATAGCCGATGGGGGTATTGAGGCCGAAATCGTTGCAGAAGCCGATGCCGCCCGAGCCGAGACCCGGCACGACGTCTTCATAGGCGCAGAAGGTGTGCTTTTTGTCGAGATAGACCTGGGTGATGAAGCCCGTCCAGTCGAAGCGGGAGCCCGCGTAGACGGTGCCCGGCTTGGCGATCTCGACCATGAGTCTTTCGTTTTTCAGTCCGATAAATGCACTTGTGACCATGTTACTACCTCTTTTATCTATAATATTCTGTGGTTACGATGTGACGGGGGCCAAGGGAAAGAATGTGTCCCTCCCCTTTTCCTCTTATCCACATTATAGCAGTTCCGCCCGGCAATTACAAGTAGCCGTTTGAGAATATAAAGCTGTTATTTTTCACACAGGGGCTTTATTTTTCCGTCAAAAAATGGTATGATATACCGTATATAATTATCAATCCTTCTCCGCTTCCGACAGGACGATTTTTTACTAAAAAGGTGAACGAATGAAGAATTTTCTCAGAAAAGCCGGCGTCACGCTCAGGGTGCTCACCGGATGTCTTTTCGACCCGCGCGTCACGCGCTCCAGCGCCGGCGCCAGCTACTATATCCTTTTCATGATCTTCCCCTTTCTCATCTCCCTGAGCCTACTGACCACCAAGCTCGATTATTCCGAAGTGATGATCGAAAAATTCCAGCAGTACGTCCCCGCGCAGATCCAGGACGGCATCATTGCCTATTTCCACTATGCTGAAAGCCACCTGACCACCAGCTTCATCGTCATCGGCCTGGTCTTTTCGCTCTATTTCTGCTTCAACGCCGTGAATTTCGTCACCGCGACACTGGAGGATATCTTCACCCCCGAACGCCGCCATCCCTTCTTCCGCCGCCTCTTCAGAGTGGCGGGTGTGGCACTGGTGATGGTCATCTCGACTCCCATTCTTTTCTTGACAATTGTTTTGGGCAGGAATATAATGATGTCACTGCAGAATATCTTCCAGTTTCCGATGTGGATCATATCGGTCTGGAGTTATCTGCGCTTTCCGCTCGCCGGGCTTATCATGCTGGTTTTGATCTCGCTTGCCTACCGTTTCGCGGCGCACGAGAGCGATATGACCTCGCATGAATTGAATATCTGCGCGACATTGTGCTTTGTCATCTGGCTCGGCATCACCTTCGGCTTCACCTTTTATCTCGAGCGCATCGGCGATTATTCGCTTTTATACGGCGCGCTCGGCACCGTTATCGCGCTTCTCCTCTGGCTCTACTTCACGGCGTACTCCTTCTTTTTCAGTGCGCTGTTGGTCGTTGCCTATAAGAAATTTAATATAAAGAACAGAGAGGTATCCAAATGAGCACCAAGAAAGCAATCGTCACGGGCGGCAGCCGCGGCATTGGCCGTGGGATCGTGCTGAAACTCGCCAAAGAGGGCTATGACGTCGCATTCAACTACGCCACTGCCTCCGGCGCGGCCGGAGCCGTCAAAAAGCAGGTCGAAGAGCTCGGAAGAACCTGCTTCATCTATCAGGTGGATCTTTCTGACCCGCAGTCTGCCCAGCCTTTCATCCGTACCGCCTGCCGTGACCTCGGCGGTCTCGACCTCCTCGTGAACAACGCCGGTCAGACCATCTTCGGCCACATCGCCAACATCCCGGTCAAAAACGTCGACCAGCTCATCAATCTCGACTACAAGTCCTACATCCTCAATATGCAGGAAGCCGCCCGCTACATGGTCAAGCACGGCACCAAGGGCGCCATCATCAACATCACCTCCTCCCGCGGCGAGCGCGCTTACCCGACCGACACCTTCTACGGCGCCGTGAAGGCCGCTCTCAACCGCTCCATCCAGTCCATCGCCCTCGACCTCGCCCCCTACGGCATCCGCGTCAACAACGTCGCTCCCGGCGCGACCCAGGTCCGCACCAAGGAAGAGATCGAGTCGCACTTCAAGAAGTTCATGGAAGAAAATCCGACCGCGAAATTCGACATCAACGCCGATCCGTTCGCCGAAATGGCCAGCCGTGTCCCGCTTGCCCGCATGGGCACCCCCGAGGACATCGCCGAGGCGGTCTACTTCCTCGCCTCCGACAAGGCTTCCTACATCACCGGCGAAACCCTGCGCGTCGACGGCGGTCTGATCCTCTCCGGCGTTCCCGAAAGAATGCCCAAGGCTCCCCAGACCACTTACGACATGAGCTACGGCCATATGCCGATGCGTGACCCCGACCTGAGAAGCACCTACCTCTACGTCGGCAGCTACACTATGCCCGACAAGGAAGGCAACAAGTCCGAAGGCATCTATGTCTATGACTTTGACGAGAATTCCGGCCGCCTGACCCTTATCCAGACGGTCGACACCACCGCCAACCCCTCCTTCATCACCATCAACGAGAAGAATCACTGCCTCTACGCCGTCACCGAAGGCCGTGAGTCCTCCCCCTCCTCCTATAAGATCGACACCGAGACCGGCAAGCTGACCTACATGAACACCGTCCCCTGCGCTGGCTCCGCCACGGGCCACGTCACCTCCACCTCCGACGCCAAGGCCGCCTACACCGCCATGTACGGCTCCGGCCACATCGTCGCCTTTGAGATCACCGAAGACGGCTCCCTCGGCAAGGTCCTCAACACCTTCCAACATGAGGGCAAGGGCGTCAACCCGCGCCGCCAGGAGCATCAGCACGCCCACTCGGTCACCATCTCCCCGGACGGCAAGTACGCCTACGCCTGCGACCTCGGCATGGACAAGATCATGATCTACAAGATTGCCGAGGACGGCTCCCTCTCCCCGAACGAAGTCCCGTTCGTCGAGGTCAAGCCCGGCGAGGGCCCGCGCCACATGGAATTCCATCCGAACGGCAAGTTCGTTTACCTCGTCACCGAAATGGGCTCCGACGTCGTGTTCTTCACCTATGATGCCGAGACCGGCATGCTCACCGAAAAGCAGATGGTTCCGACCCTGCCCGAAGGCTACGACAAGTTCAACACCGCGGCCGACATCCACCTCACCGCGGACGGCACCATGCTCTATATGTCCAACCGCGGCATCGACGAGCTGGTCTGCTTCAAGGTGGCGGAAGACGGCATGCTCGAAAAGCTCGCCTCCTTCTCCTCCGTCGGCGGCTTCCCGCGCTCCTTCGCGCTCTCTCCCTCCAACAAGTTCATCGCCGTCGGCAACCAGAACGGCAGCCTGAACATCCTCAAGCGCGACCCCGAGACCGGCGTCGCCACCGCTCTTTCCGAAACCAAGATCCCATCCTGCGTCTGCTGCAAATTCGTCAAGATGTAAACATTCTGAAAGGAGCTATGTGACACTATGGAAGCTAAAAAAGCAATCGTCACCGGCGGCAGCCGCGGCATAGGAAACGGCATCTGCCTCAAGCTTGCCGAAGCCGGATATGATATCGCCACCAACTACTCTACCGCCTCTGCCGATGCGGAAGCCCTCAAGGAAAAGATCGAAAAGGAATACGGCAGAAAGTGCTTCATTTATCAGGCCTCCCTCGATAAGCCCGAGGTCGGTCAGGAGCTCATCAACCGCGCCGCGCACGACCTCGGCGGCCTCAACGTCCTGGTCAACAACGCCGGCGTCACTCGCATGGGTAACATCCTTGATATGCCCGTCGAAACGATGGATTACCTCATCAGCCTCGACTTCCGCACCTACCTTCTCAACATCCAGACCGCGGCCCGCTTCATGATCAAGCGCGGCCTCACCGGCTCCATCGTCAACATCACCTCTTCCCGCGGTGAGCGCGCCTACTCCGGCGACTGCATCTACGGCGGCATGAAGGCCGGTCTCAACCGCGCCGTGCAGTCCATGGCCATCGACCTCGGTCCCTACGGCATCCGCGTCAACAACGTCGCCCCC
>JAKSPX010000142.1 GCA_024404415.1 Clostridia bacterium
GAGCGCGAAGGAGAAGACGATGACGAGGTAGCCGACCAGCGTGCCGATCTGCTGAACAGAACTCTGTAAGCCCAGCGCCCGACCGCCCGCGCCTTCTGTGGCGTAGCCGAGGGTCAGGGTGCCCTTCATGCCGAGCTGGATGTGTTCGCCGAGGGAATAGATGCACATGGCGAGGGTGACGAAGAACTGCGTCGGGGTGATGACGGTCAGAAACGCCATGCCGCCCAGCATGATCACCGCGCCGACCTTGAATAGCGTCTCCGCCGAGAGCATATAGAAGACCGCGAGGATGAAGACCAGCAGAAGACCGGGCAGCTCACGGAAGAATTCCGCGACGCCGCGCCCGAATTCGCCCATGTTGACGATCTCGGCGAGGTAGTTGTCGATCAGCCCCTTGTAAACGCCGTAGCCGAGCCCGGCGAGCAGGATGGAGAGGAAAAACGCGCCGTAGCGCGCGTCCTTGCGGAACACGTTTTGAAATAGCTTCATAGCGGTGACCTCATTTGCTTTTTTCTTTCTATTGTAGCATCGAAGGGGAAAGTTGTCAAACCAAATCGGAGGGTGAAAGATCCCTCGCTCGTTTCACTCCCTCGGGATGACAAAAATCGTACCATCCCGTAGGGTGCGCCGTCCCCGGCGCACCGGAAATCCGTCAAAGACGGATTTCACCCTTGATAAAAAACGGGCCGCCGGGGACGGCGGCCCCTACGGGCGCGTAACTGCGTCTTCCATGTCATTCTGAGGGCGAAGCCCGAAGAATCTTTCCTCCGGAATGAAGGAAAGATCCTTCGCTTCGCTCAGGATGACAAAAATATGGTATAAAAAGACCTGCCGGAAAGAAAGAACGTCCTTCCGACAGGTTTATCCTATACTTTTTTATTTCTCCAACACGTCCAAGGCGTTGCCGCGGGAGACGCGCTCGTAGGTCTCGTAGGAGATCTTCCCATTTGTGACCGCGTCGTCAAGGAAACGGGAGAGGCGGCCGACCCGGGTGGTATCGGGCTGAGGGGCGCAGATATCGGTGCCGAAATAGAGCTGATGCGAAAATTCCTCAAGGAATTCATAGCCGAATTCCGGGTCGCGGAGGATGGCGTTGGCGCCGGAGCCCGCCGAGAGGTCACCCTGCAGGTTGGGGTACTTGCGGAAGAGCTCGACGAGGCGGCCGGGGTTGACCTTGCCCGAAGGGTAGATGTTGCGGGTCGCTTCGTCGCAGTCGCCGATCTCGGCCCAGAATTTCTGGGAATGACCGAAGAAGAGTAGCTTCGGGAACTTTTGGAGCGCCTTTTCAAGCCCGTAAAGCCCGAGGCCATCCACGATGCCGTAGTCGCCGCCCTTGTTGCCGAGGTGGAAGATCACCGGCATGCCGCAGGCCTCGCAGTGCTTGAAGAGGTTTTCCATGTAAGGATCGTCAAAGGGCAGATTTTCCTCGATCTCGCCGACGCCCTTCGCGCCCCACGCCTTATACTGCTCGAGGTAGAAGGAGAGGTCGTTATCCGGGGTGTTTTCCGCGGCGTAGGGGGAGATAGGCGAGAACCACCAGCCGAAGGTCTCGGGGTAGTCGCGGGCCATGACGTAGGCCTCGCGCGGGGAGACGCAATCGCCCGACCCGGCTTCATAAACGCCGTCGGGGAGCAGAACGCCCTTTTCCACGCCGATCTCGTCGTAGATGCGGCGCAGCTCCATGGGGTCGGCGAAGGGGGAGCCGTCGCGGCGGCGGATCATGGGGAAGGGAACGGCGTGTACGTGGATGTCGATTTTCGGCACAAGCTTCATTTCAAATTACCTTCTATCATCAAAATTTCTGTGGTTTGACATATAAATCATTTGCAGGGGACGGGAATCGGTGATATACTGAGAACATCCGAAAAAATCGAAAAAGGTCGTGATCATCTTGCCGAGAACCTCGCTTGGCCCGCGCGGCTTCCTCACCGATGAGGAAAAACAGAATATGCCCAAGGTCACCGGCGCGCTCATTAAGCGCATCCTTTCCTATCTCAAGCCCTACTGGGTGCAGTTTACCTTTGTGTTCGTCGCCATCATGCTTTCCGCCGTCGTCGGCCTGCTCCCCTCCATCATCACGGGGCGCATCGTCGATGAGGCGCTGATCGGAGAAGATCTCGCGCTTTTGATCCGCCTTCTTTTGATGGCCTTCGCCACCGTCGCCATTTCGCAGGTGATCGGCGTGCTGGAAAGCTACATCAACGCCTGGATCAGCAACCGCATTATTTTCGACATGAAAAACCAGATGTACGACCATCTCCAGCACATGCCGCACTCGTTTTTCACCTCGGAAAAGCAGGGTGACATCATCACCCGCATGAATACCGACATCAGCGGCGTGAGCTCGGTGATCTCCGGCACCCTCTCGTCCATTGTCTCCAACGTCGCCACGGTCGTCACCACGCTGGTCGCGCTCTTCTCCATGAGCTGGAAACTCGCCATCGTCGGCATCGTGGTCATTCCGTTGCTCATCATCCCGACCAAGTCGGTCGGCAAGACCCGCTGGAAGCTCCTGACCGAAAGTCAGGCCAAGTCGGACGAAATGAACCAGCTCGTCAACGAGACGCTTTCCGTCAGCGGCTCCATGCTGGTCAAGCTCTTCACCAGAGAGGAAAAGGAATACGAGCGCTTCGTCGGCGTCAACGAAGAGGTCACGGCGCTGGCCATGAAGGAACAGCGAAGCGGCAAGTGGTTCCGCGTTTTAATGGGCATGTTCACCCAGATCGGGCCGCTCCTCATCTATTTCGCGGGCGGATTATTCATTATCCAGGCGCTCACCGTCGGTACCGTCACGGCCACCGTGGCGCTGGTCAACCGCCTCTACCGCCCCGTGCAGTCGCTTCTCAACCTGCAGGTGGATTTCACGCGCTCGCTTGCGCTCTTCACCCGCATTTTCGATTATTTTGACAAGGAAGCCACCATCGTTTCGCCCGAAAACGGGAAAAAGCCCGACGTGAAGAACAAGGACATCCGCTTTGAACACGTGAAGTTTTCCTACACGCCGGATAAGCCGCTTTTAGAGGACGTGGATTTCACCGTTCCGGGCGGCAAAATGTACGCCATCGTCGGCCCCTCCGGCTCCGGCAAGAGCACCGTCGTGAATTTCATCCCGCGTCTCTATGACGTTTTAGAGGGCAAAGTCACCATCGGCGGCGTCGACGTGCGCGATTTTGATCTTTCCTACTTAAGAAGCAACATCGGCGTGGTGACGCAGGATACCTACTTATTCAACGGCACCATCCGCGAAAACCTGCTTTACGCGAAGGACAACGCAACGGATGAGGAGATCGAGGCGGCCTGCCGCGCGGCGAGCATCCACGATTTCATCATGAATCAGCCGAACGGTTACGAGACCGAGGTCGGCAACCGCGGATTAAAGCTTTCGGGCGGCGAAAAACAGCGCATCTCCATCGCCCGCGTCATTCTGAAAAACCCTGCCATCCTCATTCTGGACGAGGCGACCAGCGCGCTTGACTCCATCTCCGAAAGCGCCATTCAGGACGCTTTGGAGACCATGATGGAAGGCCGCACCAGCATCGTCATTGCCCACCGCCTCTCCACCATCCTCAAAGCCGACAGCATTTTGGTCGTCAAGGACGGCGTGATCTCCGAAAAAGGCACGCACGAGGAGCTTCTCGCGAGAGAGGGCGTTTACAAGGAGCTTTACGAGACCCAGTTCCGTCAGGCGCTGGATTACGAGGCGGGTGCGAAGGGCGGCGCGGCGCTGGATATCGAAGCGCTTGCCACCGGTTACGACGTCCACCGCATCAGGGAAGAGGACATCGAGGACGTCTACACCCTCTGCAAGTCCAATATGAAATATTATGACTATATCCACGAGATCCCCACGGTCGAGAGCCTGACGGCGGTCATCAGCGAGCTGCCCGACGGCGTGGGCGAGAAAGACAAGTTCTTCGTCGGCTTCTATGAAAAGGACAAGCTGGTCGCCGTGATGGATCTCATCACCGGCTACCCCGAATCGGACGACGCGTTCATCGGCTGGTTCATGGTGGATGCGGCGATGCACCGTCAGGGCATCGGCAGCCGCATCTTCGCCGACGTGCGCGCCGCCATGAAGGGGCAGGGGTATGATTATCTGTCGCTCGCGTGCGTGGAGGAAAACAAGGAAGCCGTCGCCTTCTGGTCAGCCCAGGGCTTCAAGCCCACCGGCAAGGTCACCGAGAAGGAAGACTACAAGCTCATCACCTACGCGCGAGGCATCTGAATACAGCCATAGAGATAAACGGGGAAGCCACTCAGGCTTCCTCGTTTTCATTTTCATCTACAATTTCATTGAAGTCGAATTCGTCGTCGTCATCGAAAAGAGGCATGGATTTGGAGGAGGAAGAGCCGATCTTCCCGAGCGCTCCCGAGAAGAGGGAGGTGATGAGGCCGGAGACGTCGGAGGCGTCCGCGTCCTTGGTGCCCTTGAGGATGTTGACAGCGGCCTTCTTCGCGGTGGAGGAGGCGGCGCGGTAGTATTCCACCAGCTTCTTTTCGGAGGCGGTGAGCTTCATGGAGCTGGTCTTGGCAGTCGTCTTTTTCTTGGAGGAAGAAGACGAGGAGGAGGTCTTCTTTTTGGCGGAGGCGGAGAGGTTGGAGGGGGCTTCCAGAAGCGACTTCTGCGTCACGCCGCAGGCCTTGGCGATCTCCTTGAGCTGAGCCTGGGTCAGATCCTTTTCGCCGCGTTCGGTCTTGCTGATGTCGGAGGCCGAGACGTCCTTCACCTTTTTGGCGAGCTGTTCCTGGGTGAGTCCCGCGGCGGTGCGGGCTTCCTTGATGAGTACGCCGACTTTTTTCGCTGCCATGTCAAAAATCCCCGGCTTTCCTGCCGAAAGCCGTTCCTTTCTTTTGAATCATGCTTTATTTTACCATATAAGTTTTGAATTGTCTATTGCCGCCGCTCTGTAACATGGAAATTATTTCCAAAATTCGCAAGACGAGATATTTGCTTCGGAAATTGATGCCGTAGGACGCGATGCCCACA
>JAKSPX010000143.1 GCA_024404415.1 Clostridia bacterium
TCAAGGGATGTCCCTGCGTCGTACCCCATGCTGAAATACCTTACACCGTTGACGACCGTATCAAACTTATTATCTTTTTCGGTCTTGCAGGCTATTGCAAGCTCCAGACCTTCAAATTTGCGCAATCTTGCTGCCATGGATTCGACCCAGCCGCCGAGTACCACCGTTTGGATACCCAGATGATCGGCCACGTCCATCGGAACAAGGTTAACGGTCCATAAGATCTTCATGTTCAGAACTCCAGTTCTCTATATCATGTAGTAGAATGGGCAAAACGACTGTCGGCATCATAACGATGTTGTACGGCATGGAATCCAACAACGCAACAAAAGTGATAGTCACAATAGTAGCATTGATTGCCATAATGGTTTTCTGTGCGATATCTGCCTTTTTCATCGTATTCGGGACACAATAGAGCATTTTTATATACATAAGCCCGCCGAAAAGGCCGTACTGTGCGAAGTTATCCAGTATTGCAGAATGTCCTCCGGCACCGCCTTTCCACCAGGCGCCGACTATCGGGTAATGCAGTATGGCTTGGAAACTCGCCCGGTACCGCTTTATTCGTTGATAAATTGAGTCTGCCGTTTCATCTGTCTCGATGGTCGATGTGATATCCCGTATCTTGTAGGCAACCTTAGTGCCATCAAAAATGCGGAACAGCCAGTTGCGGAATGGTTCATTATAGCCGATCAGATAAACCAGTAAAAGAACCAATAACAAGGAAATAACCAAAGCCGGTGCTGTTTCTTTTCGGCGATAAAGGAGCAAAATGATCAGCCCGATGACCGTCGCCGCGACCGCAATGGAGTAGCCGGCGAGTGATATATATTGATAATATGACACCGCCCAGATGACGCCTATGGCAAAAAAGAGCGGCTTTTTCTTAAAGGAGCGAAGGATCCAGCTCACGATCGCCGGGGCGATACAGACCTGCGCATAGGTCATGCCGTAACCGCCGACGCCCATCTTAATGTAATGCAGCGCAGTCTCGTCATTTCGCACCACCGCGCGGGCTGCGTTGGGGTCGGTCGCAAGAACAGCCACCGAACGAAAATTCCAATAAGCCAATACGGCAAGCAGAATGGGGATGATCAGGCGGAAGGCTTCCCAGTCGCCCTCATACCAGTCATTCATCAGATAGCCGATAAAGAGCAGATAAACGGCGATCTGGCCGATGGCGGCTGAAAGTTCCCCCTCGATGATGATGGCGGTGAGCCCCACCAGGGCAACAAAGAGGAGGGGCAAGCCGTGTTTCTCGCGGTTGAGCTTGAAGCCGTTGGCTGCCGCAAGGATCACAGCGCACCCGAGCGCCGCGATGCGGTAGCCAAGACCAGCCTGCATCGGCGGAGAAATCGTCCATATGAGAATATAGAGGATCGCTATGAACTCAATGCTCCTGTTTCTCATGAATAACCTCTTGTCGTAAAATGAATGCTTTTATGAAAAGAACTCCCCTGTCTTTCCGATATAACCACGGAAATCAAAGGCATCGCGGCCCTTATTGCCAATGTTTATCTCCATGCTCTCCCGAAGTACCTGCGTGACTGATTGGACATCACACTGCTTCAAAAGAAAGATCCCCTCATCCCGGTACACTCCGATGTCGCTGATGTCGGTGGCGATGATCTTCGTCCCAACGGAGTAGGCCTCAACGAATTTGGTCGGGAATCCGGCGTTGTTCCGCAGATTGGAAGGACGAATAAAGATAAAGCAACTGGTATTACAAAGTGCTTGAATGACCTCTTTGTGAGGAATGCGGCCCGTGAAGACCACATTTTCGTCCATTTTTTCTTCATAACCGGGATGTGTACGAACGAAATCCTCTTTTTTCACCCCGATGATCTTCAGCCGGGTATTCTCACAGCCAAGTGCAAGGAAGGCGTCGATCAGGATACAAAGATCGTCTTTATTCTCCGGGTCACCCGCATAGCAGAATTCGAATACGCCGTCATTTCGCGTTCTCTCGGTCTGCCACATGGGATCCGAGAGATCGACCAAAGGCGGAAGGCGGAGAGTTGGCTTTTTACGGTACTGTTTCTCCATCATGGAGGATACCACTATGATGCCGTCGGTCACCTTTTCAAGATCATAACGGATTCGATGCGCGTCATACTTCTTGTAAACGCGCTTGAGCTTTCCGCCGTCGGCGTCATGGCTCCATTCGGTGCAGTCGTAAAGAATTTTGATCCCCAGCTTACGATAATACCGCCACGCGGCCCTGACAAGGCTATAGGGCGTGTTATAGAACATCAGGGCAGTCAGATCGTCGTATTTTGCTGCTGTTTCAACAATATCCTTTATTGAATAGCAGCGTTCGAGCCACATTTTCACGGAAGAAGGATAGGCTCGCTCGAAGATATCCCCGTCGTATGAAACACCTCGGGCGCCTTCAAACGCGCCTTCTCTGGTCACCCCGAGATAGGCAACGCGATACCCAAGCGCCGCAAAAAGCTTACGGTTGGTCATAACACGGTTGGCCGAGGCACCCTTGTCGGGCAGTTCGAAATTGCCGATATAGAGGATCGTCCCTTTTTCCATGCCATTTGCCTCCCGTTTCTTTATCTTACAGATTCTCCTTATACCACTCGATCGCTGCTTTGATGCCCCGCTCAAAGCTCCAGTCGGGGTCGTAGCCGAGGAGCTCCTTTGCCTTGGAGATGTCGGCGTTGGAGTGCTTGATGTCTCCCGCGCGGTCGGGGCCGAAATGCGGCTCGATATCCACGCCGAGAGCCTTGGTCAGGCCGTAATAGATATCGATCAGATATTCTCTGCCGCCGTAGGCGATGTTGAAGGCTTCACCCGCCGCCGAGGAGGGCGCAAGGCAGGCCTTGAGGTTGGCTTCGACGACGTTTTCCACGTAGGTGAAGTCACGGCTCTGGCGGCCGTCGCCGTTGATAGTGGGTACCTCACCGTTTATGAGCATCTTGAGGAATTTCGGAATGACCGCGGCGTAGGCGCCGTCCGGATCCTGCCTGCGACCGAACACGATGAAATAACGCATGCCGCAGGTGTCCAGCCCGTAAAGGCGGGTATACTGCTTGGCCCACTCCTCGTCCGCGCGCTTGGTGACGGCGTACGGCGAAAGGAGATTGCCCTCTCTCCCCTCTTTTTTCGGAAGATTGGGCTCGTCGCCATAGACCGAAGAGGAGGATGCGTAGACGAATTTCTTCACGCCCTTCTGTCTTGCGGCCTCGAGCATATTGAGCGTACCCTGAATGTTGTTTGCGCAATAGAAAAGCGGCATCTCGATGGAGCGCGGGACGCTTCCCCACGCCGCCTGATTGAGCACATAGTCCACGCCCTCCGAGGCTTTCATGCAGGTGTCAAGATCCTTGATATCGCCCTTCACGAATTCGTAGCGGGGGTTATCAAGAAACATATCGACGTTTTTCTGCTTGCCGGTCGAAAGGTCGTCGAGGCAGCGGACGCGGTAGCCCAGCTCTAAAATGGCCTCGCAGAGGTTGGAGCCGATGAAACCGGCGCCGCCGGTGACCAGAAAGAGCGCGTTTTCGGGAAATTTGAGGTGTTTGTAGCCCATGGTATCATCCCTTCGGTTATTTTCAGAAGATCACCTGAGATCCCGCCGAGGCCGAGAACACGTCGGCCGCATGCGGAAGCCCCTTGGCGTCGTAGTATTTTTCATTTAGAAGCGCGATGACGTCCGCCGCCTTCTCCTTTTCGACGAGCGCAATGACGCACCCTCCGAGTCCCGCCCCGACCAGCTCGCTTCCGAGCACGCCGTCGGCGGAATTGAGAAGATCGGATAGCCCGTCGATCTCCGGTGTGGAGCAGGCGTAGGCGCCGCTCACCATTGCCGGGTCGGCGTTCTTCTCTATGCACGCATCAAGGTAATCGTCGGTGATATGGACCTCCCCGATGCGGTCGCCGTCGTGGCTGATCTTCATCATGTCGCCGATGGAGGCATAATCGTTTTCCTCCAGCAGGTCCATGAAGCGTTCGGAGCGGACGCATTCCGAAATGCCGTAAAGCGCGACACCACGGAGATCGTAGCGTCCCGGGTCTGCATGGGTGGCAAATATGCGCAGAAGCGCGTCCTTTTCAGCGGGAAGAAGGGCGAACAGCTCTTCTCGCGTCGCCTTTTCGGGGAGCGTTTTGAGCATGCGGTAGATCTGGTCATACGGCGTGATGGCCGCAAGATCGCGGAATTCGATGAGCTTTCGCGCGGGGTATTCCTTTTTGAGGAGCATGAAAGCGCATTCGTAAGAAGCGACGCGCGCGTTGAAGGCATCCTTCGACCCCTCGGATTTTTTCGCGCGGATGAGAGAATTGGCAACCAGCACGGCGTATTTTTCCGCGAAGGGAGCCGCCTTGCCGACCTTGAAGGGTTTGAAGCCGAGGTGGATGATCCTGTCTCTTTGTCCGCATTTCATGGCCGCGTGGTCGCCCGCGCCGCCGCGGGAGCCGACAAACCACTCGCCCTCGCCCGCGATGCGGATGAAATCGTCATCCGGCAGATTGAGGGCATTCAGAGCCTTGACCGCCTCGAGCGTCGCCACAACAAGGCTTGAGGAGGAGGAAAGACCCGCCGCTACGGGAATACAGCCGTCCGAGGCGATCTCCATGCCGCAAAGCTTCATCCCGCACGCAAGCTCCGCGCGGAGCATCGCGCCCTTGACGTAATTGACCCAGTCGCCTCTGGTCACCTCCAAGGCCGCTTTTACCTTTTCGTCGTTTAAGTAGTCAAGCCACACCGCGTGGTCGGCTCTTTCAAGCTCCTCCCCGATCGAAAAGACGCGGTCGGGGTAACGCGGGTCGGTGTTGGTCAGAAATACGCGGTCGTCCACCCGGGGAGACGCGACAAATACGGTATCCTTGTCGGTGGCCATGACGTTGATGCCGCCGCCTCGGTGGTCGAGGTGCCGTCCCATGAGGTTGATGCGCCCGGGCGAGCGGGTGATGACCACCTTTTTGTCTC
>JAKSPX010000144.1 GCA_024404415.1 Clostridia bacterium
GGGGCGGAGTGACCATCACCACCTCCGGGCAGCCGGCGATCCGCGCCGGGATCGAGACGCTGCTCTCCACCCGTGGCGTAAGCGCCGACGACGTGGACACCCTCTACATCGCGGGCGGTTTCGGATGCCACATCGACCTGCGTTCCGCCGCCGCCATCGGCCTCATCCCGCCCTCCCTCCTTTCCAAGGCGAAATTCCTCGGGAACGGCGCGGGCGAAGGCGCGGCCATGGTCTCCTATTCCGCATCCGCCGAGCTCGATACAGAAGCCATCCGCCCGCTTTACCACTACGTCGACCTCTCCACCAGCCCGGTCTGGAACGATCTCTACATTGAACACATGATGTTTGAGGACTGACTTATGGCCAAACGCTACTATACCGCGTGTGACCTCACGCCGGATATCGAATGCTCTCTCCTGCCGCCTATGGTGCTATCTGCTTCCTTTGCGGAGACCGACGATTATTCCGCCAGAATGCGCAAATGGCAGTCCGCCCCGTCGGTCACCCGTCTCCCCGACGGACGGCTGGTGTGCGCTTTTTCGGGGGACAACTTCGGCGGTGATGAGGAGCCAAACAACTATAATATCCTCATGATCAGCTCTGACGACGGTCTTTCATGGAAACCTCTGAACGTGATCGATCACGCCGACTCGGTCCGTATGCACGAGCCGATCGTCTGGTGCGACCCGGAAGGGAATCTATGGCACTTCTGGGCGCAGTCCTACAAGTGGTGGGACGGGCGCGGCGGTGTGTGGTGTATGAAGGCATCACTTGAATCGGATGGATCTATCACGTGGAGCAAGCCCAAAAGGCTCTGTGACGGCGTGATGGCGCTCCCGCCGGTGACTCTCCCAGCGGGTGAGATCCTGCTCCCGGTGAGTATCTGGAAACGCTTCCCAAGCGAATACCATTCCGCCCCCGCGGAACTTCAGAATTCCAACGTCTGTCTCTTCAGGGACGGCAAGGCCATTTACCGCGGATCTGCGGTGATAGACGACACCACCTTTGATGAAAATGCCCTCGCCCCCTGCCCGGACGGAAGCCTTCTGATGACGGTCAGATGTACAAATTCTATCCGCGCCTGCCGCTCTTACGACAACGGAAAGACGTGGTCGGAGCCGGAGAAGGTCCGCGACCACACCTCCTCCCGCACCTTCCTTGCAGCCTTCCCCTCGGGAAATCTCCTGATGGTGACCAACGACGACGCAAAGGAGCGCACCCACATGACGGCCTTCCTCTCGGAGGACGGCGGGAAAACGTGGCCATTCAGCCTTCTTCTGAAAGCCGAGGGCAACGTCTCCTACCCCGCGGGGCAGATCACACCGGACGGACGGGTCTGGGTGGCTTATGACTTCAACCGCTACCTTGACGAGCTGGTCTTCCTCTCCTCCTTCACCGAGGAGGATATCAAGGCTGGAAAGATCGTCGGCAAGGATTCCTTTATCGGCCGCGTGGTATCCAAAGGCGAAAATGGGCGGGATAAAAATAAGATTTTCAAGGATAAAGAATAAAGAGCAGTAAAGTCCGAATCTTTCAAATTTGCGGACAGATCAAGATACGTGGAGGAATACATTTGTCGGCATGGAAAGAAATCCGCACCGAAAGTGATATTGACGAAATTATGGAAACACTTTGTGATTTTCATGATTCTTGTATCGTGTCGTTAAGCTACAAGAGTGGCGCATTTGTCGATGAAGAACGTGCAATGCATTTCGGATCGTTGGAAGACAGGGAAATATCTGTGATTTTTCATAGTCAATGGGATCCCAAAGTGTTTGAATTGTGCTTTACAGGCGTCAGGAGAATGCATCTTGTAGGTTGGCAGGATCATTACTTTTGTGATATACAATCAGCCGGACTGTCATTTTGCAATGATATACTTCCCGGCATAAAAGGTCGGCTCATTGTTTGGACAGATTACGACTCTTTTACCCCTTCACGCTTAGAAGATCCGCTAAATGAATTCACTAACACATATATCATATCTGATTCATTAAAATGGCGCATCATTGAGTGAAATTCAATATTTCAGGTAAAACAGAAGCACGCCAAAGCGGAAAGGATTCCTTTTCGGCGTGCTTTTGTATATAAGTTCCCTTAATGACAAAGAATTACGGATTGCCACAACCAGTCTGCGGGCGTCAAACCAGTCCGCAGACTGGTTGTGGGTTCGCAATGACATACCTTTATGATAGTATGGAGATCGTGCTCTTTGGAACTGCCTTTTATTTCAGAGTCCCTTGGAAAGAACCTCGACTGCTGGGGCGAGCGCTTCGGCGACGACGCCCTCTTCGAACGGGGCTTTGAGGTTGCCGATCTTCAAAAGGTCGAAATAGCCCTTGGAGCCGCCTGCACGGCAGAGGGAGAGATAATCCTTCCACGCGGCGTCTCTGTCCTTGAGCATCGCGCCGAAGTATTCCAGCGCGCAGATCTGGGACATGGCGTACTCGATATAGTAGAACGGATAGAGGAAGATGTGGAGCTTCTGCATCCAGAAGCCGCCCTTTTCGAGGAATTCGTTTCCGTCGTAATCGCGCCAAGGCATGTATTTCTTCTCGGTGACGCGCCACGCCTCATAGCGCTCATCAGCGGTCATATCCGGCTTTTCATAGACGAGGTGCTGGAATTCGTCGACCGCGACGAGGTACGGGATGGTGCGGATACAGCCCGCGAGGTGGGAATACTTGTATTTCGGGGTGTTTTCGCCGAAGAATTTATCCATCCACGGATAGGTGAAGAATTCCATGGACATGGAGTGGATCTCATTGATCTCGCTGACCGACCAGACGTAGCTCGTAAGCTCCTGGCAGCGGGAGGCGACGTAGCCTTCGAAGGCGTGGCCGGCCTCGTGCGTGAGGACTTCGGCGTCGGCGGAGGTGCCGTTGCAGTTGGAGAAGATGAAGGGGGCCTTGAAGCCGGTGAGGGTCGTGCAGTAGCCGCCCTGGCGCTTGCCCGGAGTGGAAACAAGGTCAAAGAGTTCGTGCTCGACCATGAAATCGAAGAATTCGCCGGTCTCGGGGCTTAATTCGCGGTACATGGCCTGCGCGGCGGCGACCAGCTCGTCCACCGTGCCGATCGGGTCGGCGTTGCCGTCCGGGAAGATGAATTTTTCGTCGTAGAAGCGCATTTTGTCCACGCCTATGCGCGCTCTCTGCTCTTCGACCAGCTTTTCGCAGACCGGGACGACCACCTTTTTGACCTGATCGCGGAAGGCTGCGACGTCGGCCGGGGTGTAATCATAGCGGCCGCGTTCGAGATAGCGGTACGGGATGTAGCTATCGTAGCCCTGTTTCTTCGCCATTCCGACGCGGAGGGCGGTCAATTCCGAATAGATGGCGTCGAGTTTTTCAGCGATGCCTTCATAGAGTTCGGCCCACTTGAGGAAGGCGCCGCGGCGCACTTCGCGGTCCGGGTCCTCCATGAACTTGAGGAGGCCGTAGAAATTGCACTCCTTGCCCATGTATTCGGTCTTGCAGGCGGCGACGATCTTGGAATACTCGTTTTTGAGCTCGCTTTCCTTGACGAGGTCGTCCATGATCTTTTCGCTTCTGAGCATGACGGCCATTTCCATGTCGCGGAAGAGCTGGCTGCCGATCTTCTCCTCCAGCTCCTTGCGGTAGGGAGAGGCGAGGATGGCCTTCTGATAGGCGATGTCCGCCGGGATGAGCTTGGGCTCGGCGGAATAGATATACTTCATCTCCGCATCGTAGAATTCGTCGCGGGAATCGACGGTGTTGCGGATGTGGGCGACGGTCGCCATGGTCTCGACCTCGGCGGAGGCGGCGTCACACTCCTTGATGCAGGCCAGAAGCTCGTCGGCGCTCTTCGCCGCTTTCACCTTTTCGGTGATGGCGAGGATGCTCTTTTCCAGTTTTTCAAAATCGGGGCGGATATAGGCGATATCCTTAAATTTCTGCACGGAAATCACTCCTTTCATTTCCTCTAATATACCATTTTTTCCTCTCTTTGTCAATGGAAAAGGCGGAGCCGCTTATTCTTCGGCTCCGCCCGCGCTTTATTTGCGCATCTTATTCATTTCGCACTGGATGGCGCGGATGTTTTTATTCGCACCCGGCGTCAGAAACGTGCCGCAGGCGGCACCGACAGCCGCGCCGATAAAAACGCCCGCAATAAATCCTTTCATCGCTTTGTTCTCCTCCCCTTTTTTCGTGTTCTTTCAAACACGATCCTATTGTGCCTTGGAAAGAGGAGATTACACGCGGAAAGAATTTTTCAAATTGCCGGAATTTTCCTTTTTCGGCTCGATCGAGATATAGCAGACTTCGTATGGATTGAAGAGGCGCGGGAGATGCACGCCGTTGCCGAGGCCGCGGCTGACCACCAGCTTGTCGTCGTGGATGCCGTCGGTGAGCTTCGGGAGGATACCCTGACCCGGCGCGAAAAGCCCCTGCCCGAAGAGCCTGACCTGACCGCCGTGGGCGTGGCCCGAGACGATGAGGTCGATCTTTTTGCCCTTGAGATAGGTCGGGTAGAACTCGGGGTGGTGCGAAAGGAGGATCTTAAATCCCTTTTCGCGGGTGAATTCATCCACATACGCGAGGTTCGGCGCCGGCGTTTCCCAACGGCTGTATTCGCCGAAGCGATAGCAGGGCGAATTGAGGCCGCCGATGACGAAGCGGTTGTGCTTGACGTAATAATAGGCCGTGTCATCATCCAGCAGCACCGCTCCGCGCGCTTCCACGGCGCGGCGAAGCTCGGGCGTCGGCGACCACTCGTGATTGCCGATCGAGAGATAACTCGGCGCGATGGAGGCCGCCGCTTCCACTAAGGCGAGGCTTTCCTCCTGAACGGGCTTTACCCCGTTGACGTCGGTGTCGAAAATGTCACCCGGCATCAGGATCAGGTCGGGCTTGCGCCTTTTCAGGGACGCAATGGCATCTTTTGCCGGGAAATTA
>JAKSPX010000145.1 GCA_024404415.1 Clostridia bacterium
TCAATTCCACCGAACAGCTCGGCGCTATTCTGGTTGAAAACCTGGGTCTCCCGGTCATCAAAAAGACCAAATCCGGCTACTCCACCGACGCAGACGTCTTGAATAAGCTCAAAGAGAAAAACGAGATCATCGGGCTGATCATGGAATACCGCAGCCTGACAAAACTGAAATCCACCTATGCCGACGGCCTGCCCAAGGGCATTTCACCGCGCGACGGGCGGGTGCACTCTACTTTCTATCAGACCGGCGCCATCACCGGGCGCATTTCCTCCTCCGAGCCCAATCTCCAGAACATCCCGGTGCGCACGCCGCTCGGACGCGAGCTCAGGAAGATGTTCACGGCGGCCCCCGGCAAGCTTCTGGTCGACGCCGACTATTCCCAGATCGAGCTGCGCCTTTTAGCGCACATCTCAGGGGATGAAAACCTCATCAACGCCTTCCAAAACGGCGAGGATATCCACACCCTCACCGCGTCGCAGGTCTTCGGCGTGCCGCCCATGGGCGTGACAAGCGAGATGCGCTCCCGCGCCAAGGCGGTCAATTTCGGCATCATTTACGGCATTTCCGATTTCGCTCTGGCCGAGGACATCGGCGTTTCGCGCAGAGAAGCGAAAGAATATATCGAAAAATACCTTGATACTTATCCCGGCGTCCGTCAGTATATGAAGGAGATCGTCGAGAAGGCGAGGGAAGACGGCTACGTCGAGACGTTATTCGGCAGAAGACGCTATATCCCCGACATCAAGGCCAAGAATTTCAACCTCCGCTCGGCGGCGGAACGCATCGCCTTGAACGCGCCGATCCAGGGGACGGCGGCGGACGTCATCAAGCTCGCCATGGTGAAGCTCCACGAACGGTTGGAGCACGAGTTCCCCGGGGCAAAACTGATCTTACAGATCCACGACGAATTGATCGTCGAAACGCCCGAGGAAATGGCTGAGGAAGTGAAGAAGGCTGTTGTCGACGTGATGGAATCAGCCGTCAACTGCCGTGTTACTCTTGAAGCCGATGCGGGCGTCGGTAAAACGTGGTATCAGGCGAAAAAATGATCATTCCCGAAAGGAGTCTCCGTCTATGAAACCCTATATCCTCTTTGTCTGCAACAGCAACACCTGCGCCAGCGCTATGGCGGAGGCGCTGTTCAATCACTATGCCGAAAAAAGCGGTATTACACTCCGCGCGCGCTCCTGCGGACTGGACGCGAAGGAGGGGCTTCCGGCCTCTTACGGCGCGATGGAGGCCATGGAGGCCTACGGCATCGACATCAGCGCGCACAAGACCGAGCGCATTTCGATCGATCTCATGAAAAACGCGCTCATGATCATCACCATGACCACCGAGCAGGCCCAGTACCTCACCGCCCTTCTGGAGCACAGCCCGGAGCTTAAAAAGCGTGTCTCGGCGCTGGAACCCGACGTGCCGGATCCCTACGGCGGGGACGAATCGGATTACAGAAGGACAGCCGCCATGCTCGACGAGGTGCTTTCCGCCCTCGCCGAGGCAAATGCCTGAAAAATAAAGGAGCAGACTCATGTTCGAATATGAAATCATGCCGATGAAGGCGAGCCAGGCCGCGGCGGCGGCAGAACTGGAAAAAGAGTGCTTTTCCACGCCGTCGTCGGAAGCGATGCTGCTTTCCGAGATCATCAAGCCGGAGTCTATCTATTTCGCAGCCATGGACGGGGAAAAGCTGATCGGCTACGTCGGGATGCAGTCGGTGCTGGACGAGGGATACATGATGGATATCTGCGTCGCCGAGGGTTACCGCCGTCAGGGCGTCGGAAGAGCTCTGATGGAGCGGATGCTCAAGGGCGCAGAAAAGGCGGAGCTGGCTTTCGTTACGCTGGAGGTGCGCGTCTCCAACGCGCCCGCCATCGCGCTTTATGAATCATTGGGCTTTGAAAAGGTCGGAGAACGCAAGAATTACTATGAAAGACCGGTGGAAAACGCCCTTCTGCTCACGAAATTCTATCGCAAAGAGGGGAAAGAATAAATGCTGATCCTCGGAATCGAGTCCTCCTGCGACGAGACCTCGGTCGCTTTGGTGGAGGACGGGAGAAAGGTCCTCTCGGTAGAGACCCTTTCTCAGATCGAAATACATAAGGTCTACGGCGGCGTCGTGCCGGAGATCGCCTCGCGCAAGCATCTGGAGACCGTCGCGGGTCTGACCCAAAGGGCCATCGAGAGCGCGGGCATCACAAAGGAACAGATCGACGCCATCGCCTGCACCAACCGCCCCGGCCTCATCGGAGCGCTCCTGACCGGCTTTTCCTTTGCAAAAGGCGCGGCCTATTCCCTCGGTGTGCCGCTCGTCGCGGTCAACCACATTCAGGGGCATATCGCCGCGGCTTATCCGGCTTTCCCGGAATTAAAGCCGCCTTTCACGGCGCTTTCGGTCTCGGGCGGCAACACCTTCTTCATCCGCGTGAAGGATTATACCGACATGGAGGTGCTGGGTTCCACCAGAGACGACGCGGCGGGCGAGGCCTTTGACAAGGTCGCGCGCGTCATGGGCATTCCCTACCCGGGCGGCAGCACCATTGACAGGCTTGCGCGGCAGGGAAGAGAGCGCCTTGGCATTGCGGAGTGCATGAAGCGCTTCCCGCTTCCGCGCCCCTCGTTTGAGGATGCGCCTTACGACACGTCGTTTTCCGGCCTCAAGACGGCTTTCATCAACGCCATCCACCACGCCGAACAGACCGGCGAGGAGGTGGACAAGGAGGTGCTTTCCGCCTCCTTCACCGAAGCGGTGGCGGATATCATCGTTTCTCGCTTTGTTTACGCGGCGGAACACGAGGATAGCGACACATTTGTCGTCGGCGGCGGCGTTGCCGCCAACACGAGGCTCCGCGAAAAGCTCGCGGCAGCCGCCGAAAAATATCACAAAAAGCTCTTTATCCCGCCGCTTTCGGTCTGCGGCGACAACGCGGCCATGATCGCCTCGCAGGGGTATTACGATCTCCTCGCCGGGAAGATCGCGCCGCTGGATGAAAATGCCTTCGCCAATCTCGAATATTAAGCTTGAAAGGGTTGAAATAGTATGAAACTCGGAATCATCGGTCTGCCGAACGTCGGCAAAAGCACGCTTTTCAATGCATTGACCAAGGCCGGCGCGGACGTCGCCAACTATCCTTTCTGCACCATCGACCCCAACGTGGGCGTCGTGCCGGTGCCGGATAAGCGCCTTGCGGAGCTCTCCCGCCTCTATCAGCCGGATAAGACCACCCCGGCGGTCATCGAATTCGTGGACATCGCGGGTCTGGTGCGCGGCGCGAGCAAGGGCGAAGGCCTCGGCAACAAGTTCCTCGCCAACATCCGCGAGGTGGACGCCGTCGTGCACGTCGTGCGCTGTTTCGAGGACGAAAACGTCATTCACGTCGACGGCTCGGTCAACGCCGCGCGCGATATCGACACCATCAACCTCGAATTGATCCTTTCGGATATCGAGGTGCTCGACCGCCGCATCGACAAGACCAAAAAGGCCGCCAAGGGCGACAAAAAGCTGGATAGCGAGGTCGCGCTGCTCGAAAGTCTCAAGGCGCATCTGGAGGAAGGTCTCCCGGCCCGTACCTTCGAGTGTGATGACGATGAAAAGGCCATCATCTCCACCGTCGCTCTGCTTTCCAACAAGCCTATTATCTATGCCGCCAATATGTCCGAAGAGGACTTCGCCGGCGGATACAAGGATAACGCCCTCTACGCCGCAGTCAGCGAGGTCGCGGAAAGAGAAGGCGCCAAGGTGCTTCCCATCTGCGCCAAGACCGAGGAGGAGATCGCCACACTCGATCCCGAGGATCAGCAGATGTTCCTCGAGGAGCTGGGCGTGGAGGAATCCGGCCTTGACCGCCTGATCACCACTTCTTATGAGCTCCTCGGCCTCATCTCTTTCCTCACCTCCGGCAAGGACGAATGCCGTGCCTGGACCATCCGAAAGGGCACCAAGGCTCCGCAGGCGGCCGGTACCATCCACACCGACTTTGAACGCGGCTTTATCCGCGCCGAAGTCATCGCCTTTGACGATTTCATGGCCTGCGGCGAGAACATGGTCACCGCCAAGGAAAAGGGCATGGTCAGAAGCGAAGGCAAGGAATATGTCATGAAGGACGGCGACATCGTCCTTTTCCGCTTCAACGTATAAAGGGTAACAAATATGAAGATCGTCAGCTACAATCTGCGTTATGATACCCCGCAGGACGGGGAGCAGCAGTTTATCCACCGCCTGCCCTATGTTTTAGCACGCATCAAAGAGGAAGCGCCGGACGTGATCGGTTTCCAGGAGGCTTTACAGCACATGCGCGAGGCGCTCCGCGACGGACTGGACGAATACTATATCGTCGGCGGCGGCCGCGACGCCGACCGCTTCGGCGAAAGCTCCATCATCGCCTTCCGCAAAGAGAAATATAACCTCAATGAATGCGATACCTTCTGGCTTTCCCCGACCCCCTACGTGCCGGGTTCCCGCTTCCCGGAGGATCAGAGCACCTGCCCGCGCGCCTGCACGATGATCTCCCTGACCGACACCAAAACCGGCAAGACCTTTGCCGTTTATAACCTCCACACCGACCATGAAGGCGTTATCGCAAGAAAACGCAGTTCAGAGGAGCTTCTGGAACGCATCAGAGCCGATAAAGCCCGCCGCGACCTGCCTTTCCTCATGACCGGCGACTTCAACACTCTGCCGGACGCGGAGGAGATCAAAATCCTCAAGGAGGCCGGTCTCCGCGATCTTGCAGAAGGGTGCGGAGGCACCTTCCACGGCTTCGGGAAATTCGGAGAAGACTTCGGCAACACGAAAAATTATAAGATCGACTACATTTTTGCTCCCTTTGAGGTGAAATCGAAGGGCTTCCGGCTCTGGAAGGAAAAAAGAGACGGTCTGTTTCTTTCGGATC
>JAKSPX010000146.1 GCA_024404415.1 Clostridia bacterium
GGCCGGCCGCTGCGCCGGGCAAGACGGCGCGGGGGGGGGATCGCGCCCTACGCGGTATGGAATGCCGGGTAGGGTCGACTCACGAGTCGACCGAGCTTCGTATCGCACATTCCAGCCGCCGCTACGGTTATTACGTTTGTGAAGATCATTCTTCTACGAAGAATTGCTCTCGTAGGGGTCGATGCCCACATCGACCCGGAAGGTCGAGATGAGCGGCAAGAAGACGCGGGAGCCTGATAGGCTCCCCTACGGGACGGTGCTTCTCGTAGGGTCGACTCACGAGTCGACCGCCTGACCGGGATAAACAATGAGAAAGAAAGGCGACCGATGGTCGCCGCTACGGGACGATGTGGATATTGTCATCCGTCGAAGACGGATTTCGTCCAATCACACGGCGCGATGTGGGCATCGCGCCCTACGGGATGGTACGTTATTTGTCGTCCTCCTGAAAACTGAATACTGAAATCTGAAAACTCCTCACTCCTCACTTAGCTCACGTCGCACATTTGTTCATCTTCCGCTTGCAAAATGAATACATTTGTGGTATAGTAATATGTCTGAAGTCATGCGTATAGGGAGGACAGTCAAGCAATGAGTTACATTTATGCCTTTTTCATGGGGATCATCCAGGGTCTGACCGAGTTTCTGCCGGTTTCCAGCTCGGGACATCTGATCATTTTCAATATGCTCTTCGGTGAAGGGGAAAACAACCTCTTCTTTGACGTGGTGCTGCATTTCGGCACGCTGGTCTCCGTTTTCGTCGCCTTCTGGAAGGATATCTGGGAACTGATCTGCTCCTTCTTCGGCATTTTCCCGCCGCTTTTCCGCAAAGAGAAGCTCGAGCTTGACGCGGGGCGCAACTTCGTTCTGATGCTCATCGTCTCGCTCCTGCCCCTCTTCATCGTCCTGCCCATTCACGACAAGATCGAGTCCTTATTCTCCGCGCCTATCGTGGTAGGCTTTGCGCTGATCGTGACCGCCGTTCTTCTCTACCTTGCCGACCGTTTCTCGACGGGCCACAAGACCAACGCCAAGGGCGCGACCTGGAAGGATGCGCTCTTCGTCGGCGTCGCCCAGCTCATCGCCACCATCCCGGGCCTCTCCCGCTCCGGGACCACCACCACCGCCGGTCTCTACCGCGGCTATTCCCGCGAATTCGCCGTGAAGTTCTCCTTCATCATGTCGATCCCGACCATTCTGGCCGCTTTCCTTCTCGAGCTCTTCAAGTGCTACGATACCATCGACCCCGCGCTCTTCGGCCAGTATCTCATCGGCTTCCTCGCCGCCATGGTGGTGGGTTACCTCGCCATCTGGCTTGTGAGATACATCGCCAGAGCCGGCCGTTTCTCGGTCTTCTCGCTCTACTGCCTCGCCATGGGCGTGTTCACCATCACCTGGTCGCTGCTCTCCAGAGCCTGACCTTTGAAGAAAGGATCTTTTCATGCCCGACGCACATAAGAAAAAGCAGCCCGCCAAAGGCGGAAAGAAGCCCTCTTCCCGCGCGCCTGCTCATCATAAAACCGAGTCCGACGAAAGATTTTCGCTCGGGCTGATCGGTTTCTGCATCCTTTTCATGCTCCTTTCCACGCTTTTCTGCTTCCTTGACATGTTCGGCACCGAAGGGAAGCTGAGCGGCTCTTATGCGGCTCTGATGAAAGGGCTTTTCGGCGCAGGCTACTACGTGATCCCCTTCGTGTTCCTCATCGTCGTCGTCCTTGCGCTCTTCACTCCCGAGCACAAGAAGCGCCCCAGCCAGTTCGTCGCCCTCCTCCTGCTCCCCACACTGGTCGGCGCATGGGGTCATATTTTCACCTCCGAGCGCATTTACCTCAAGGCCGAGCACTATTTCAACATCTATACCGACGGCAAGCTCCTGAAATCCGGCGGCCTTGTCTCCGGCGCGATCTCCGACCTTTTATGCTACCTCATCTCGCCTTACGGCGCAGGCGTGGTGCTCTTCCTCATCACGGCCATCTTCTCGGTGTGGCTCTGCCGCTTCTCGCTTTCCGAGGTGCTCGCCACCCTCGTTTCGGAATTCCACCGCATCGGCGAGGATTCTGACCGCGCGATGGACGAAAAGAAGGAACAGTACCTCAAAAACCGTGAGGAAAAGCGCACCCAGCGCGAGGACCAGCGCCGCATCGAGGCCGAGGGAAAAGTACGCCGTGCGGCGGGACAGGACGATGTCGACATTCCCGCGGCGGGCACACGCCCCGACCCGCGCGAATTTGACCTGCCTCTGGACAAGGATCGTACGCGTCACAAGGGCATTTTTACCTTCCATTCCGTCGAGGAGGAAAAGACCGGCGAAGAGGGCGGCGAGATCGCCTTTGAGCCGGCGGACATCGTCTTTGAAACGCCCGAAGAGCCCTCCGTGCTCCCGCCGGGCTATGAGATCATCGCTTCCACGGGCGAAGTCGTGGAGGGTCCCGCCGAGGAAGCCGACGTCAAGGCGCCTCAGAGCGAACCTTCTGCGCCCGTTTCCATCGACATCCCGCTTGACGAGCCGGAAAACGCGCCCGAAGAAGCCTCCGAGGTCCCCGAAGTTCCCGCGGAAGAGGCCGTCACCGGCGACATGATCTACGAATACAAGGAAGGCGACGGCGACAAAATGCTCGCCGAAAACGGCATCGACCCCGACGAGATCAAGGTGGACGAGACGCAGGTCTCCTCCTCCCTGCGCCCGGGCGAAGAGGAAAAGGCGCGCCTTGCCGCAGCCCTCGCCGCCAAAAAGAAGCCCGAATACAAAAAGCCCTCGCTCGACCTTCTGAGCGAAGCCGTGGCCGCCCCCTCCGCCGCGAGCGACGAGGAGATCAAGGCCAACGCCAAGCGCCTGATCGAGACGCTTACCTCCTTCAACATCGACGCGCGCATCACCAACGTCATCCGCGGCCCCTCCATCACCCGCTACGAGGTCCAGCTCAAGCAGGGCATCCGTTTCTCCAAGCTGACCGCCCTCTCGGACGACATCGCGCTTTCCCTGGCCGCCCAGTCGGTGCGCATCGCGGCCATCCCGGACGAGGTCGCCGTCGGCATCGAGGTGCCGAACAAGGTGGTCTCCACCGTTTACATCCGTGAATGCCTCGCCTCGAGCGAATTTGCGGACAACCCCAGCCGCGTGGCCTTTGCCCTCGGCAAGGACATCACCGGTAAATGCATCGTCTGGGACATCGCCAAGCTCCCGCACATGCTGGTCGCCGGTACCACCGGCTCCGGTAAATCGGTCTGCGTCAACTCGCTCCTCGTGAGCTTACTCTACAAATCCACGCCGGATGAAGTCAAATTCATCATGATCGACCCGAAGATCATCGAGCTCGGCGTCTACAACGGCATCCCGCACCTCATGACCCCCGTCGTCACCGACCCGAAGAAGGCCGCGGGCGCGCTCCAGTGGGCGGTCTACGAGATGATGCGCCGTTACAAGCAGATGGCCGACCTCGGCGTGCGCTCCATTTTCGAATACAACGCCGAAGCCGAGCGCCGCAAGAGCATGCCCGAAGAACCCGGCGACGAGGACCGCGTCAAGATGCCGCAGATCGTCATCGTCGTGGACGAGCTGGCCGACCTTATGCTCTCCTCCCCCCGCGAAGTTGAAGAAGCCATCTGCCGTCTGGCTCAGATGGCGCGTGCCGCGGGTATGCACCTCATCATCGCCACCCAGCGCCCCTCCGCGGACGTCATCACCGGCCTCATGAAGGCCAATATCCCCTCCCGCATCGCCTTCGCGGTGTCCTCCGCCCTCGATTCGCGCATCATTCTGGACGCGCAGGGCGCTGAACGCCTCGTCGGCAAGGGCGATATGCTCTTCTCCCCCGTCGGCTCCTCCAAGCCCATCCGCATTCAGGGCTGCTTCATCTCCTCGGACGAGATCGAGGCGGTCTGCAACCACGCCAAGCGCTTCGGCACGCCCGAATACGACCAGGCGGTTTTAGATCACATCGAAAAGGCCTCGGAATCCATCGGCAAGGGCAAGAAAGGCGCTTCCGCCGACTTCGACGACGAGGACGACGACTCCGGCGACAGCCGCTCCGCCGACTCCGACTCCGATCCGCTGCTCAATGACGCCATTGACATCGTCATGGAGACGCAGATGGCTTCGGCCTCCAACCTGCAGAGAAGGCTCAAGCTCGGCTACACCCGCGCCGCCCGCATCATCGACATCATGGAAGAAAAGGGCATCGTCGGCCCCTTCCAGGGCTCCAAACCGCGCCAGATCCTCATGTCAAAGGACCGCTGGCAGGAAATGAAAAACCAGCGAAGCGAATAACGTCTTTTTCCCCCCGCCCGCCACCCGCGGGCGGGATGGGTTTATTTGAGAAGAGTTTTCAGTATTCAGGAGAAAGCGATAAAGTGAGGATTGCGGAGTGAGGAGTTGACTATCACGGTAAACTATTCCTCCTTTGTCATCAAAAGCCTTCCGCAGACTGGTTTGCGGAATCCGTTCTCCGCTGTACCTATGCGCCCAACCCGAAAGGCTCTCCCAAAGGGAGATCCTTAAGTGTATCTTCGTCTTCTGAAAACTGTAAACTGAAAACTGAAAACTTCTCACTCCTAACTTCTCACTAACTTTCGGAGGTACCATCATGGACACCAGACTCACCGACGTTCTTCAGAATCGGGAACAAAACTACCTTCTCCCCTTCTTCTGGCAGCAGGGGAACCACACGGAGCTTCTTGAAAAGCAGATCGAGGAAATTTATCAGTCCGGCTGCCGCGCCTTCTGCGTGGAAAGCCGCACCCACGAGGATTACTGCCGCGACGGCTGGTGGCGCGACATGGATATCATCCTCCGCGAGGCCGAAAAGCGCGGGATGCAGGTCTGGATCTTAGACGACAAGCACTTCCCGACCGGCTACGCGACCGGCGTCGTGGAATCCAAAT
>JAKSPX010000147.1 GCA_024404415.1 Clostridia bacterium
TTTGTCTGTCTGGATATTTTGAGTACCACGCCCATTTCGGCGACCTGCAGCATCAGGGCTGTTCCGCCGTAACTGAAGAAGGGAAGCGCCATGCCGGTGACCGGGACGGCGTTGGTGACTACGGCGAGATTGATGAGCACCTGTAATGCCACCTTGGCCATGATGCCCACCGCGAGCAGGAAGCCGAAGCGGTCGCGCGCGTTTTTCGCAATGACGATGCCCCTCCAGATGAGCAGTCCGAAGAGGACGAGGATGACCAATATGCCGAACATTCCCAGTTCCTCCCCCGTGATGGCGAGGACGTAGTCGTTGTGCGATTCCGGCAGGAACAACTGCTTCTGACGGGAGCTGCCGAGGCCGACGCCAAAGAAGCCGCCGGAGCCGAGCGCCATGAGCGACTGGCGCGTCTGGTAGCCGGTGGAACGCGCGTACTGTTCTACGTCCTTCCACGCGTGCCAGCGGTTGGAGATGTAGTCGATGGGGACTTTATCGCCGAAAAAGATAAAGGCAAAAATACCGCCCGCGCCGATACTGGTCAGCACTCCGAAGAGATTGCCGTTCATGCCGCCCGCGAAAAGCATGACGAAAGCGGTGAAAGCGATGAGGAGCAGGCAGGAGAAGTGCGGCTCCAGGGCAAGCAGGAAGCCGGTCGGCGCCACGGCGATCACAAAGCCCATGATGGCGACCGGGATCTCATTCATGCGGCTTCGGTGGCTTTCGCACCAATTGGCAAGAAAGAAGATGACCGCGATCTTGGCAAGCTCCGAAGGCTGGAAGCGGAAGCCCAGATTCAGCCATCGGGTCGCGCCGCCCGAGCTTTCGCCTATGACGAGCACCAGAAGTAAGAGCACCCACGAGGCGATGAGGAAAAGCGTGGTGAATTTTTTCAGGAAGTAGTAGTTGAAGACGAAGGTGAAGAGCAGCATGAAGCCGATGCCGATCCCCGCGAAGACAAGCTGATGCTTGAAATAATAGGAAGCTTTACCATAGTCTGCGATGGACTGGGCGTAGCTTGCGGAGAAGACCATCACGAGGCCGAAGAGCAAAAGCACGATGACCAGCATGAGGAAGGTGGCATCCAGCGGGTGATAATCGACGGCGCGGGTGGCGTAGTCCGCATCCTTGATCTCGCGGAGATTCTCCACGTCGACCGTGCGGTGGCGCACCGCCGTCTTCTTTTTCCGGTGGCGCACGGGATCCGGCCCCGAGAATTTTTCAAAGGCCAGTGCATCCTCGTGCTTTTGCGGCATGGATGTGCCGATATTCTGTTTTTTATGCCGTTTCGGCACTTCGGTGCCTTTCATACCGTATCCTTTCAGAGGGCGAACCACGCAAGGACGCACATGACCGCGTGGAAAATAGTGAAGGTCCAGAAGATCTTATATTCGTTCCAACCGCACATCTCGAGGTGATGGTGGAAGGGGGCCATTCTGAAGATGCGCTTGCCGTGGGTGAGCTCGAAGTAGCCGACCTGCAGCATGACGGATAAGGTCTCCCAGTAGAAGAAGAGGCCGACCACGACCAGAAGCAGCGGGTTTCCGATGGCGATGGAGATGGTGGAGAGCATGCCGCCGATGAAGAGCGAGCCGGTGTCGCCCATGAAGACCTTGGCGGGATGGTAGTTATAAATGAGGAAACCGATGAGGCCGCCCGCAAGCGCCGCCGCCGGAATGGCGACCGAGGCGTTCGCGCCTTCCATCTTGAAGGTGCAGGCCAGGGCGAAGAAGACCGCGATGGGAAGCGTGGTGCCGGAGAGCAGACCGTCGATGCCGTCGGTGAGGTTGGTGGCGTTATCGGTGCCGGTGACAAAGAGCGCCGCGAGGATGACGAAGAGCAGCCACGGGAGGTGCAGGACGGCTTTGGTGAAGGGGATCGGCACGTCGCCGGTGATATTCTTGGTGTACTGGAGCGCCACGACGAAGAGCGCCGCGACGGCGACCTGCAGAATGAGCTTCTGGAGGGCGGTGAGGCCCTTGTTGCGCTTCTTGGTGACCTTGACAAGGTCGTCAAACGCGCCGACCGCGCCGAAGAGGAGCGCCGGGATCAGAACCAGCAGGCCGGTGAAATCATGTTCCTTAAAGAAAGGAATGGAGAAAAGCAGGGTGGCGACGGTGGTGCCGAGACCGAAGGTCAGGCCGCCCATGACGGTGGTGCCCTGCTTGGATTTATGCCAGACGGGGCCGTCCTCCAGAATGGTCTGCCCCATTTTGAGTCTGCGGAGCCAGGGGATGATGACGAGGCCGGAAAGCGCGGTGATGACCAGTGAGGTCACAAAGGCGAGAATGACGTTGAGCATGATGAACCCTTCCTTTTGTAATTAACGGGGCTGAATGAGCCCTTTTTCTTATGTCAGAGCGCTTCCTTGAGCATGGAGACGACTTTTTCGAGGTAATTGAGGCGTGAGCCCTTGAAGAGCACGAGGTCACCCTCATGAAGCTCTTTGGCCAGATACGCCGCAAGCGCCTCGCGGTCCTTCCACGCCGTCGCAGAGGGAGCGCCCTTCTGATACATGCCGTTTTCGTCGCCGAAGGTGTGGATGGCGTCAAACACCCCGGCGGCCTTTTCCGCCGCCGCGCGGTGATACTCCGGTGCGCGTTCGCCCAGCTCGCGCATCACGCCGAGCACCGCGACCTTTTTGCCGGAAATGCGGATGCCCTCGGCCACCGCAATGGAAGCCGCCATGGACTCCGGGCCCGCGTTATAGCAGTCTTCGATGAACCTTATGCCCTTATAAAGGTAAATATTCTGGCGCATGGCGCTGGTGGGGGTGAACTTATCAAGCGCCTTGGCCGCGGATTCGATGGTCACGCCTGCGGCAACGCCCGCCGCAATGGCGGCCAATGCGTCATAGACGTTGTGCTTTCCCGCGACCGGGAGGAAGAAATGCACGCCCTTCACGTCAAAGACGCTGGTCTCCTCGCCTAAAACGAGGTTTTCCGCATGGATATCCGACGCGGGATCCTCGATGCCGAAGGTGATCACCTTGTGGGAAAGGAAGGGGATGCGCTCAGTGAGGAGCGGCTCGTCGCCGTTGAGGATGAGCGTGCCTTCGGCCTTCAGGCCTTCGGCGATCTCCAGCTTGGCGTCGCGGATGCCCTCGCGGGAGCCGAGATACTCAATGTGAGCCGAGCCGATGTTGTTGATGATGGCGACGTCGGGAGAGGCAATGCGTGTGAGGCGGGAGATCTCCCCCTTGTGGGACATGCCCATCTCAATGACGGCGGCCTTTTTCTCGGGTGTGAGGTCCAAAAGGGTCTTGGGAAGGCCGATCTCGTTATTGAAGTTGCCCGCCGTCTTGTGGGTGGGGTATCTGGTCGAGAGAACGGCGGCGGTCATATCCTTGGTGGTGGTCTTGCCGACACTGCCGGTGACGCCGATCACCAGCGGATTTACTTCGCATCTCACCTCGTGGGCGCTCTTCCCGAGCGCTTCGAGCGTGGAGGGAACACCCCACACGCGCACGTCTTCGGAGGGTCCTTCGGAGAGCGCAAGGGGCGCACCGGAATCGAGCGCCGAGGCGATGAAGTCATGTCCGTCAAACCGCTCGCCCTTGAGCGGGACGTAGAGGGTCTTTTCGTCGATCACGCGGGAGTCGGTGGAAACGGCTTCGATCACGCCGGAAAGGGAAGTCTCAAGGCCGAGGATCGAGGCCAGCTTTTCAAAGGTCATCGGAAGCATATCATTTTTCCCCTGTCTTTTCTTTTTTCAGTCTTTCGGCCGCCGCGAGGATCAGCTCGCGGTCGTCCATGTGGTATTTCGCGCCTTTGATCTCCTGATAATCCTCATGCCCTTTACCGGCGATGAGGACGAGGTCGCCCTTTTTCGCTTCCTTCATGGCGAGATACACGGCTTCCCCGCGGTCACATTCGCGGAGGATCTTGCCCTGCCCCACCCCGGTTCCGGCGAGGATCTCGTCGATGATGGTCTCCGGCTCCTCAAAGCGCGGGTTATCCGACGTGACGACGGTCACCTCGGCGTTCTCCGAGGCGATGCCGCCCATGATGGGTCGCTTTAATTTGTCGCGGTTGCCGCCGCAGCCGAACACCAGAAGGATCCTTCCCTCGGTGTGCGGTCTGACCGCGGCGAGGATCTCCTTTAAGCTTTCGGGCGAGTGGGCGTAGTCGACCATGCAGGTGAAGTCAAGACCGGTCTCCACGACCTCGGCTCTGCCCTTCACGCCGGGAGCCGCCGAGAGGCCGTCGGCGATCTGATCCATTGTGAGGCCGATGCCGATGAGACAGCCGATGGCCGCCATGCCGTTGTAAACGGTGAAGCGTCCGGGCGTGCCGATGCGCACGCGGCGCATGCCATAGTCGGTGAGCGCGTCGAAGATCACGCCGCTCGGGGTCAATTTGGTCTCCATCGCTACGATGGAGGCGTCGGATTTCTCTATGGCGAAGGTGCGGGCCTTATCCCCTGCCGCGGATTTCATGCGCGCCGCAGAAGGGTCGTCGGCGTTGACATAGAAGACGTCGGAGAGCCCGGCGAGCTTTTCCTTGGCGAGGGCGAGGTTTTCCATACTGCCGAAATAATCCAGATGATCCTGCGAGAGATTCAGAAACGCCGCGGAGGCAAAGCGGATGGGCGCGACCCTGCCCACGTCCAAAGCGTGAGAGGAGACCTCCATGACGCAGACCTCACATCCCGCGTCGGCCATCTCGGCAAGCGTCCGGTAGAGCACGGTGGCCTCCGGCGTGGTGGAGACGGTGGGAATGTGCTTATCCCCGTAGGTCATCTCGTTGGTCCCGATGAGTCCCGCCTTGATACCGGCGTGATCCAGAACGGCCTTGATGAAATGGGTGGTGGAGGTCTTGCCCTTGGTGCCGGTGACGCCGATCATCTTCATGCGCCCTGCCGGGTCGCCGTAAAAGCTGCTCGC
>JAKSPX010000148.1 GCA_024404415.1 Clostridia bacterium
CCGGGCGCGAATCCATTGAGTCCGACCGGGAGATCGTGAGAAAAGCCGGGAAGACCATCCCGGAGATCTTCAAAGAGGACGGTGAGGACGCTTTCCGTACGTTTGAAACCGCCGTTATCCGGGAAGTTTCCCTACGCAAAGGCGTCATCCTCGTCACCGGCGGGGGCGCCGTCAAAAGTGAGGAAAACCGCGCGCTCCTTTCCGCCTCCGGCCGCGTCTATCGCATCGACCGTGAACTTTCCAACCTTGCAACCGAAGGCAGGCCGCTTTCGGAAAACGCCGACCTCGAGAAAATGCTTGCCGAGCGTGAGCCATTCTATCAGGCGGCAAGCGACGTCACGATAAAAAACGACCGCAGCCCCGAAGGGGCCGCGGTCAGGTTTTGGGATGAATTCTGCGCTTTCTTTGCCGGATAAATCACACAGATCAGATTTACTCTCCGCTCTCCGAAGCCCTCTTCGGGGAGCATATTTTTTGCGATTGCAAAGCTGATCTGTGCAAATACGAGGCAATTTTCAGCCCGTCTCCTGAAAACTGAATACTGAAAACTCTTTACTCCTCGACAAGATTGACTTCGCGGACACCGGTTTCATCGACCGCCAGCGTCTTGATCTCGTAAGGTGTGAAGGCAAGCTCGAAGGTCTTGCCGATCGGCGTAAGGGTAAAGGCGGTCTTACCGGCCTTTCCGGCGCGTTCGACGGCGCGGAGGATGAGCGACTTGCCGTCCTCGCTTTCCTTGACGACCGACAGAACGGCGGTTCCTTCGCTCTTGAGACCCTCGTAACAGGACGGGAGCGAGCCCTCATGGACGTAATCATATAAAACACGCATCGGGAGGTTGACTTCTTCACCCGTGCGGGCTAATGCGGCGCGGTCGAGCTCCTTCTGGTACCCGATGCGGTAGGAGAAGGTCGATTCGCCCTGATCGGTGAATTCATGCTCCGGCTTGCGCTCGCGGCCGTGATCGCCGTAGAGCGGGCTGCGGATGGCGGTGAGGCAGATGGTATCGCCCCGGACAGAGGAGGAATACTTCGCGTCGTTCCAGATGACCGCCGTGCCCTCATCATTCGATGCCGCCGTCCAGGTCAGGCCGGGCTCTTCTTCGCCGTCGGCAGGGCGGGTGATGTCGGCGTAGGGGATCTCGTAAAGCGCTTTGGCATCCTTAAGCCCCGTCTCGTATTCAAGCTTGAGGAGCTTGTGCTTTTCGTGCCAGTCGAGCTTCACCTTGAGGTCAAGGGTGTCGGCAAAGGCAGAAAGGGTAAAATACTGGGAAATGGTCGAAGAACCGTAGGTGGAGGTCGCCTTGATCTCGGCGAAGATCGGGCCAGCTTCCAGAAGCTCCAGCTTGCCGTTTCCGAATTCGCCGACCTTTTCGTCGAAGAAGTTCAGCGCGTGGCTCCAGGTATCGTGCTTGGTCTCGTCGTAGACCACCGGCTTGGAGGAGACGCCGTAGATCTGCTTTCCGAGTTTCTTGGAGTAGATATTTTGGATATAACCGCCTTCCGCGTCAAATTCCACGCGGAGGAAGTTGTTTTCAAGGTAATTTTCGCCCGCCTTAAGGCCGTAATCAGCCGCTTCGCCCTCGTCGTCGGTGAAATAGAGTCTCCAGCCGAGCGCCGGGACTTCGGCGAGGAAGAGGGTGTCGTCTCTGCCGGTGCAAACCGAGGTGGGGGAGAAAACGCGCTGGGACGGGACAAGGTTGCCTTTTTCGTCGCGGATGGTATTCGCTTCCTTATTGGCGCGGACGAGCGTCTTCACCGGGGAGGTGGTGGGATTGAAGACCACCATGGCCTGCTTGCCGAAGGGGACGATGGAGGTGTCGATCTTCTCGGCGAGGCGCTGATAAGCGGTGTTTTCCAGTTTTTCGGCGCGGGAGATGCTTTCATTCTGCATGGCGAAGATATCCGGGTAGACCGCCGTGGTGGAGCAGCCACCGAGCGAATCGTGGAACTGGCCGAACATGACGTTCTTCCACGCCGCTTTGATCTCCTCTTTGGCGGAAGCCATGCCGGTGAACTGACCTGCGAGGAAGGAGGCGCGTTCCGCGGCGTAAAGGGCGTTTTCCGCCTTGCGGTTGAGCTTCTTCACCTCGGAGACCGCCGCGTAGCAACCGCTCGCGTGGTGCTGGAGGTCGTCCTTCCAGACCGGCATCTCTTTTCCTTCGCTCTCCACGGCATGGAAATAGTCGATGGGAGACGCGAAGATCATCTTTTCGTTTTCGTTATCGAGCGATTTGGCAAATTCGATGTTTTTCCTGGTCGGGCCGCCGCCGTGGTTGCCGACGCCGTAGAAGAGCATGGAGGATTCGTAATCCGGCTGTTCTGAAATGGAATTTTCAAACCATTCGGTCATTTTTTCGACGTCGTCGAAGTTGCAGCAGTAGGCCATCGGGATGCGGAAGCAGGTCACGCGGCTGCCGTCCGGTGCTTCCCAGATGAAGACGTTCTCTTCCATTTCCTTTTCGTGCTTCATAGGGCGCATATAGACGTAGTGATCCATGCCGCCCTTTTTGAGAAGCTGGGGAAGGTTGCCGTTGTGGCCGAAGGAGTCGACGTTGTAGCCGACGGTGCTTTCCACACCGAATTTTTCCTTGAAATAGCGCTGAGAATAGAGCACGTGGCGCGCGAAAGATTCACCCGAGGGGAGGTTGCAGTCGGGCTGGATCCACATGCCGCCAACGATGACCCATCTTCCCTCCGCGACGCGCATTTTGATCTCCTCAAACATTTCGGGCGCGGTCTCTTCGATCCATTCATAGACCGCGGCGCCAGCGCAGGTGAAGACGAAATCCGGGAATTCCTTCATACGCGCGAGGGCCGACGCAAAGGTCGCGCGCGCTTCGCTTGCGCCCTCCTGCCATCTCCACTGCCACACCGGGTCGGGGGGGGCGTTGCCGATCAGGTAATTGGATTTGCTCGTAAAGAGACCTCCTTGTTATCCGCTATGCGGCTTATCTGCCGCAGATGTTTCGTTTCTATGATTATATCAAAAGAACAGATGCGACGCAAGTTTTTCCTTCTAAAAGCACTCTTCACGGCAGATGAATAACCGCGAAGAGTGTATTTCGGTTATTTAAGGGTTCAGCCGATGACGATCTTGGTGATGGAGTTGCATCCGGTGAAGGTGGCGGAGGAAGAAGGACCGTAGATGCCGACATAGGTGATGCTGTCGGGGAGGAGTTCGGCCTTGTTCTTGATCCAACCGATGACGATGTCGTCAGCCGCGCATTCCTCTTCGGTGAGGGTGTAGGTCATTTCGGCGCCGTAGACGTCGTGGCCGTAGTAGGTGATCTTGGTCGCGCCGGCCGCACCGACATCGGCTAAGAATTCCTGCAGATTGACGCCTTCAACAATGAAGGTGGTGGGGAAGGCGACAACGTCGCCGGTGCCGGAGACGATGACGCTGGTGATGACCTTGGAAAGGTCGTGCGCCTTGGCGTCCGCGAGGGTGTACTCGGTCTTGTCAGCGCCCTCAACGGCGAACTTCCAGTCCAGCGTGTCAAGCGTCAGCGCAGCGGCTTCCTCGGAAGCGACGACGTCGGGGGTCTTGGAGGAGCAGGCCGCGAACATGCTCACCATCATGGCAAGCGCAAGAAGAATAAGGACAAATTTTTTCATTATCATTTCTCCTGTTTATTTTATTTTCATTTATTACGCAAAGCTACGCCGTCTTTTCCGCTTTCGCCGTCCGGTCTCTCGCCCCTTTCCCGGCTTTTTCCGAAGGGCGGCCTCCCTTTGCTAAATTCTCTTGTCTTTTCGGGTTGATTATATCACATTATCTCGCGCAATGCAATGAAAAATCTCTCATTATTGATTGTCATTCCATATTATATCTCTGCTTTATCTTGCTTAACCAGAGCATTTATGCTATACTATCTTCAATTCATAGCAACCCGATAGTACCATGCTATTTCAGTTTATCGGAAGTTGGTGTAATTATTTATCAGATAGGAGGAAACGAAACAATGGTCTATCATTCTGAAAATGCAGCTATAATGACATCAGCAAAGCCCATTCTCAAATGGGCTGGCGGCAAAACGCAGATGCTATCCGAATTGCTTCCGAAAGTACCTGCCTCCTATGGTCGATATATAGAGCCATTTTTCGGCGGCGGCGCATTGTTTTTCGCTCTGCATCCGGGAAATGCCATCATTGCTGACAGTAATCCAGAGCTTATCAATATGTATCATCAGGTAGCAGATCATGTTGATGATGTTATTGCATATCTCAAAAAATACGAAAATACAAGCGATGCGTTTTATGCTGTGCGTAGCCTTGATTGGGAGACACTTTCCAAAATTGAAGCCGCCGCCAGAATGATATATTTGAATAAAACATGCTTTAACGGTTTGTATCGCGTGAATAAAAAGGGACAGTTCAATGTTCCCTTCGGTAAATATAGCAACCCCAAAATCTGCGATGAAGATGCTCTCTATGCGGCTTCTGACGCGCTAAAAAAAGCTGATATTGTCTGTGGAGATTATTTCTTAGTTCTTCAACATTACGCCAAACCTGGTGACTTTATATTCTTAGATCCACCGTATCTTCCTATTTCTGAATACGCAGACTTCAAGAGATACACTAAGGAGCAGTTTTATGAAGAAGATCATGTAGAGCTGGCCAAAGAAGTCATGCGCCTGCATGAAATGGGATGCCATGTTATCTTAACAAACTCGAATCATCCCTTGGTACATGAGCTGTATGCTCCTTTTTCGATTGATGTTATTCAAACGAAGCGATACATATCTTGCAGCGGAGACAGTCGAAAAGGTGAAGACGTTATTGTTTCTGTTCCTCCTATACGTCAAGCCTTATTGAATATCGTACCGAAGCCTTTACCAGAGCAGGTTTCTGCATATCCGCCCACAAGGTTCATGGG
>JAKSPX010000149.1 GCA_024404415.1 Clostridia bacterium
GTTGACGTCGGGCAGGGCGATGCAGCCGGAGATGGCGCCCTCGCCTACCGATTCCACCTGATCCGGGATCTCGATCTCGGCAAGCACGATGTCGCCCGAGAAAGCGCCCGCACCGATGGAGGTCACGCCCGCGGGGATCTCCACGTCGGTCAGTTTGACGCAGCCCATGAAGAGGTTTTCCGGGATCTCGGTGAGGTCGGAGGGAAGAACGGCCGACGCAAGCTTGATGTCGCCCGAGAAAGCGCCGGTGCCGGGGACACAGCCCTCGGAAAGGCTGATCTTCAAAAGGCCCGCCATGCTCGCCATGCCGTATTCGCCGATGGAGGCGAGCTTTTCGGGAAGGATGAGTTCGGTCAGCGCCGTGCAGGAATTCAAGGCGTAAGCGCCGATGGAAGTAAGCGTGGTAGGAAGCTCCAGCTCCTCAAGCTTGGTGAGGGCAATGAGGGAGCGGTCGCCGAGGTGGGTCAGCCCCTCGGGGAGGAGCACCGAGGTGATGGACGAGGCGCTTCCCTGCCAGGGAGCTTCCTCATCCTCGGTATAATCGTACATAGCGCCGCTGCCTTCGATGTAGAGCTCGCCCGAAGCGTCCAGCTCCCACGTCAGGTTATCGCCGCATTTGCCCGATTCGGCGGCAAGCGCCGTGAGGGGCATCAGGCTCAGAAGCATAACCAGCGCCAGAAGAAACGCTGTGATTCTCTTTTTCATAGGTATTTACCGCCTTTCTTTGCTTTTGTGTCGTTATTTTATCACTTCCACGATCTCGTGCATCGGGACCTTGCCGATCACGACGCGCGCGACGCCCTTTTCATAGGTGAAGGGAAGCTCCTTTCCCTCCGGCTGCAGGACGAGAGAGGCAGGCTTTTCGGAAAGCCGGATGGCAAGGGCGACGTCGCGGCAGGGAAGGATATTTTTCTCGGTCGCGATGTTGGTGCTCTTGTGGTTGCCGTTGGCGTTCACGATCTGGATCATCAGTCTGCCATTCTTTTCAAGATCGACGATCTCCGGCGTGCCCTCCGCACTTTCAACCGTTACCAGCGGCATATAAAGGCCGCCGAGCAGTTCCTTGACGAGGTCAAGATGCAGATATTCCGCGTAATTCTGGTAAGCCGTGCCGAGGTCGAAGGCCGCGGCGGCGATTTTACCCTTTCCGTAAGGCATGATCGCGGCGAGCGGGGCTTTTTCGCTCCGCGCATTGGCAGCCTTCTCCGCGATGATTTCCCCTTTTTCAAAGGCAAGACCCGCGGCGTCGTAGACCGTTCCGAAGTCCTCGCCGTTCATGGTGAAGACCTCCATGCCGCCTGAATGCTTTTCACCGGCCTTGAAGGGCGCGCCCGCCGAAGCAAAGAGCTTTGCGGTGTTCGCGCCGACCAGAAGCAGGCTTCCGCCGTTTTCGGCATACATAAGAAGATCCTTGACCGTTTCGGGCTTCAATCCGTAGTAAAGCTCCGGCACGACGATGACCGGGTATTCGTCGTAATGCCCCTCAAGCGTGTGCTCCTCGGCGATCTCGAGCGAATGGCCCGCGTCGCACAGGAGGCTTGTGAGACCCATGATCTTTTCACAGCCGTTGCGGGTGTAAAGCGAGGCGGATTCGTGCTCTCTGTCTTCGGTGGAGAGCAGCAGGCAGACCTGGTGGAGAAGCTTGCCGCGGAAGCAATAAGGTTCGCGGGCGCGCATGAATTCCTCGAGCGGCTTCATGCGGCGGATCTGCTCCATTCTGGGCGAGCCGTCGGGATACTGGGTGATGTAATTCTGGAAACCGCCGCCGAGCGCGATGACCGCCGCGGCCTCCTGAATGATCTGATCGGGGTGCTTGACCACCGAGCCGGGCATTCCGGCGAGAACGCTGCGGAAATTCCAGCTCATGAGGTCCCAGGTGTGACCCTGACTGGCAATGGCGCGGCCCGCGTAGCGCGCCGAGTTGAAGGAATCCCACGGGTTGAGGTCGCCCGAGATGAAATCGACATTGGAGGAGACCTTTTCGGGCATGTGGTCGGTGTAGGACCAGTTGGAAGCCACCTGGAAATCCGGGTATTTTTCGTGGAGCGCGTCGACAAAGTGTCTCACATATCTGCGGAAAAGCTCGCGGCAGAATTCCCTGTATTCACCATAATATGCGTCGCCGGGGTTTGCGGGAAGCTTGCCCCCGAGCGAAATCCCGGTCTCCTTTTCAAAGGCCGCGATGGTCTCTGGGTCAAAATCCGCCTTGCTTCCCCAGCAGTCGCCGTCCACCCACGCGCCGTTCACGCCGTATTTCCCGGCAAGCTCGGAAAGCTGGGGGATCAGAAGCTTGTCGACGTAGTGTCCCAGCGTGCGGGTAGCTTCCGCGTCGCGCGTGCCGTCGGCGTTCAGAACCGCCTCTTCCGGGTGCTCACTGACAAATTTGCGGTCGATCACGCCCGAATAGTGCATATATAACGCAACGTCTTCCTCTTTGGTGACCTTGCGCCAAAGCGCGAGCGGGTCAAGGGCAAATTTCGGCATGGCGTTGCCGCAGGAGGTCGGATAGGAAGCCCAGCCGGGATGGCCTTTGCAGTCGATCTGCAAAAAGTCCGGGTGCAGAAGCTCGCAGATCTCGCGGAGCTCCTCTTCCTTCAGCGTCGCGCCGACGCCCGCCTCCCCCGCTCCTGCCGGCGAGGCGTGGAAGTCAAAATGCAGTCCGAAATAGCTTTCCGAGCGTCTTTTCATGATCTTTCTCCTTAAATTCTCACTTCAACGTTTGCGGGCATCGCGATCTCTTTTCCTTCGAATTTCAGGGTGCCGCCGTCTCTGGTGGCGATAGCCGAGACGTGTCCGTTTTCATAATTGACGGTGACCTTGCCTGATTTGACCGGCACGACTGCCTTGAAGCTTGTGTATTTTCCGGGTGCGGGAGCCACCTCGAAGGTCTCGTAGGCGATACCGGTCGGGCGCACGCCCGCAACGTAGGTGCCGAGCAGGGCGATGGGCCCGCTGCCCCAGGCGTGGCAGAGCGAACGGCCGAATTTCTGGCCGTACATGGCGTAATGGGCGATGCCCTCCTCGGTCGGGTCGAACTGCTCCCAGACGGTGGTCGCGCCGAGATCGACCATGCCGCCCCAATAAGCGTCGATGAAATCCTCCACCAGCTTCATCTCGCCGCGCTTGGAAAGCGCCATCAGCTCGAAGAACTTGAAATACGGCGTGGTGATGGGTTTGGCGAGATCACCGAGCAGGACGTTTGGGGTCATCCGCGCGGCCTTTTCCTCGTCCACCATGTCAAAGAGAATGGCGAGAATATTGGCGTGTCTGGTGATATTGCGTTTTCCCGAGGTGAAGCTGTCGATAAAGGCGCCTCTCTCCTCGTCCCAGAAATCGCGGAAGATGTTTTCTTTTAATTTGTCGGCCTTTTCCTGATAATCGCCGGTCTCACCCATGAGGGCGGAAAGTCTGGCCATGACCTGATAGACCTGCCACAGAATGACCTGTTCGGCGCAGAGAGCGCCGTCTTTGTCGATATCCGACCAGTCGATGAAGATCCAGTCGCCGTCGCGCTTGACGACGTAGCCGGTCTCGTCGAGTCTCCCGACGATGAAATCATAAAGCGCCTTGAGCTCCGGCCAGATGGAGGCGACGAATTCCCTGTCGCCGGTGGCGAAATAGTGATCCCAGACCGAGAGGATGAGGTAACCCGAATAATCGTTGATGGTGTTGATGTGCTGGAGATAGGGCTGCTTGCCGAGCTGGGAACGGATGGTGCGGCGGATGATGGCCTCGTCGAAATAGAGGGCGCGGTTGATCATATAGGACTGGTAAGAGTCGCCCGACCACGACCAGCGGTCACGCTTGACGCCGTCCAGATAGCATTCGCGGGAATCGAGGTGGAAGGTGCGGACCGAGATCTCCCAGATCTTTTTGAGCTTTTCGTCGGCGGTCTCAAAGGAGGCGATATCCTCGATGGGGAGGTATTCCAGTTCCGCCTTAATCGCCGGATCGCCGTTTTCCGCCTTGACCCAGATCCAGCGGAAGGCGCGGCAGGGGCGCTTGTCTTCCCCGTCAAACGCGGGAAGTACCTCGCGGACGATGGCGTTCACTTCATCCAGCGCTTCCTCTTTGGATTCGCCGTAAACGATATGGATGTCTCCCATGGCTTTTTCGGACGTGACTGTTACGGGGCCGAAGGATTCCACGCCGAAATCATAGAGGATGCCGCCGTCTATCTCTTCGGTTTCGACCGGTGCGATATCTTTATATAGGAAGGGGAAGATAGACGGGTCGTCCGTGGGCGCCAAAAACGCCGGGTCACAGGCGGGCTTTCTCCTCACGCCGTCGCGGCGGTCGGCAGACCAGGATTCGTCGGTGGCAAGCGGGCCGTCGGCGATAAAGAGGGCCGGGAAATGCTCCACATCCTCGGTCTCGATACAAACGTGGTGGCTTCCCTTGGGAAAGACGAGCGGCCGGTTGACCGGGCCGAATTTTTCGCCGTTGAGGCGCACAAAGCCCTTGCCGTGAGTCACGACGGTGATCTCGGCGTCTTCTTCAATCGTCACGTCTTTTTCAAAGGTGCATTGTAACTCCGGGCGCGGCACATACCACATCGCCGGATAATCAAAGCCGTTTTCCTGCCTTCTCGTGTGCACGAGCATGGAATGATAAAGCTCAAAGTCTCCCGGGTACCAGATCCATTTTGCCATTTCAAACCACTTCCTATCCAATCCATCAGATTATTTACGTCATTAGCATATCACATTCGGACGAATGTTGCAAATCTTTTTTCCGCGCTTTCTTCAAATCAGGGCTTGCAAATCGCACGGAGATGTGGTATGATATTTCTCGCATCGAAAATTCCATACGCGGGAGTAGCTCAATGGCAGAGCTTCGGCTTCCCAAGCCGACCACGTGGGTTCGATTCC
>JAKSPX010000015.1 GCA_024404415.1 Clostridia bacterium
GGTGCCGAAGGTCAGCGGGCCGTCGGTGGTCTTGAAGTGACCTGCGAGAATGGCTTAATCACCGTCGTTCTGCTCAAAGCGGGCGATGGTGTAGTCGCCGTCCTTCACCTTGAACCACTGGCGCATGTTGACGTTCTTCGCTTTGCTCGCCGGATCCTTGAGGGAGTAGGCGAACGGGCCGCAGTGCCACAGAAGCTCGGCATTTTTGCCTTCGGGATGGCGGACGGTGAATTCGCCGAAGAAGGGGATGCTCTCGCCCATGGAGGCGCAGGAGAGCAGGAGCATGGTGATCGCGCCGTGCATATCGGATTCGCAGGAGATGATGTAACCCTCGTCGGCGAGGATGGAGTAGGCGGTGCAGGGCATTGCGCCGACCAGCTGCTGCATGGCCGTCCAGCATTCGGCGGAGACCGCGTCGACCTTGTATTCCTTGAAGATCCAGCGGTAGAGGATCACGAAGGCGTAGACCTTTTCGAGAAGCGGCGGGGTGAGGTCGTCCATTTCGTAGCGGGAAGCGAGGAGGGCCGCGCCCTCTTTCAGTTCTTCCTTGCAGTTTTCAAGGATCTCGTTATATTTGTTGAGCACCACGGCGAGGTTGACCGGGACGGTCTGGATGCCGAATTTCGAGAGGAGCTCGCCTTCGTTGAACATGACCGAGCAGAAGGGCTTGGGTCTGAGGCCGACCTGGGCGATGCGGACACCCTTGAAATTCTTCACCATGCAGGCCACGCGCGCAAAGCTCTTGAGGCCGTCGGCGAAGATCTTGTCGGTAATGCGGCAGTTTTCAATGTAAGTAAAGGGGATGTGCAGTCTCTGGAGCTGGCGGCTCATGCCGAAAAGACCGCACTGGCTGTCGGTGTAGCGCATGCCGTCTTCGGCGTATTCGTCGTCGAGCGGACCCCAGAGCAGAACGGGAAGACCCATTTCGCGGGCGAGCAGACCGGCGGCTTCTTCGTTGCCGAAGTTGCAGTTGATGAGGAAGACGGCGTCGACCTTCTCTTCCTTGAAACGGAGGGCGGCGGCGCGGGCGTCATCCTCTGTGATGATGATGTCGCGGGGATTGATGCCTTCCACGCCGACAAAGGAGACCTTTTCGGTGGTGAAATGCTCACGAATAAATTTGCAAGAGGCGTAGGCGCGGACTTCGGCCTTTTCCCAGTTGAAGACACCGGGGCGCGGGGTGACGTCGCGGCGGATGGGCGCGAGGGCGATCTTGACTTTGTAATCGGGCATGATAATATCCTCCTATGGAGAATTTTGATCAAACAGAGGGTGTTAAGTGAGGAGTGAGAAGTGAGGAGTGAGGAGTGAGGAGTATACGGCTGCTCCGCCCCATATTTTCTCGCTTCATTATATCCCACTGCTTAGAAAAAAACAAGATGATTCTGAAAATATTTTTCTTTACATTTGGGAAAAAGAAGCGCATAATAGAAGCAAGATGAAAATAATTTTCACCAAGGGGTGTTGGGTATGGATTCGGTCACGTCAAGGATCACGGCGCTTTACGAGGCCATGGGCCCGGGCGAAAAGAAGCTCGCGGACTGCATTCTGGCGGAAAAGGACGCGCTGGTGGGGCTTTCCATCAGCGAGCTCGCGGCGAAATCCGGCTGCAGCGAGGCGACGGTGGTGCGCTTTTCGCGCCGCCTCGGCCTTTCGGGCTATCAGGAACTGAAGATCAGCATCGCGCAGGAATCGGCGTCGCCTCTCGCGGGGAGCGTGCCCCTAGGCGAAGGGGACGCCTCTTTTGAAATTTTTACCAAGCGCATCGCGGACATTACTCGAGCGCTTGAAAACACCCGCGCCGTCCTCTCGCCCGAAGCCATGGAGAAGGCGGGCGAGGCCATCCGCAAGGCAAACCACATCCTCATTTTCGGCCTCGGCAATTCCGCCTCGGTCGCCCGCGACGCCGAGCACAAGTTTTTGCGCGCGGGGCTCTGGGCGGAAGCGTTTACGGATAACCACATGCAGGCCATCGCCGCCTCCCACGCGGGGAAAGGCGACGTGGCGCTGGGCATTTCCCATTCGGGGTCGTCGGTCGACGTGGTGGATGCGCTCTCCATCGCGCGCGCCGCGGGCGCGACGACCATTGCCCTGACCAATTTCTCCGCGGCGCCCACCGACGCGGTTTCGGATATCCGCCTCTCCACCAGCGCGGAGGAGACGCGCTACTCCATCCTCGCCATGTCGAGCCGCATCTCCCAGCTCGCCATCCTCGACGCTTTATATACCTATATACTGGCCTCCGACCCGAAAAAGGCCGAAGCCGCCGTCCGCGCCACCGCAAGGGCATTGCAGGGCAAAAAATACTGATCCTGTGCCAAATATAGTGAAATCCGCGTAAACGCGGATGAAATCACGGCAGCAGCCGCGATGAAATCCTTCTTATGTCGGATGAAATCCGTCTGCGGACGGATGAAAACAGGAAAACCGATCATTGCTTTCCTTACAAAAAAATATTGAAATAGTATAGGGAATGTGGTAAAATAGCCCTAACAAATTTTAATGCTTGGAGGTACATCATGGCTTTACCCGTTGCGTTACAGCTTTACACCGTCCGCGAGGATCTCGCGAAGGACTTTGAAGGCACCGTCAAAAAGGTCGCCGAAATGGGCTATCAGGGCGTCGAGCCCGCCGGTCTCTCCCTCCCGGTCGCGGAAATGAAGGCCATTTTTGAAAAATACAATCTCGCCTGCGTCTCTTCCCACGTTCCGCTTGCCACGCTCGCCGCTGACATCGAAGGCGAAGTCAAAAAGTGCAAGGAACTCGGTCTCAAGTACGTCGTCATCCCCTATCTGCCCGACGGTGAGCGCCCGGGTCAGGCAGGCTATGAGAAGACTCTTGCCGATATGAAAGCCATTGCCGAAGAATGCAAGAAGCAGGGCATGACTGAGCTTTACCACAACCACGATTTCGAATTCATCAAGGTCGGCGACAAGTATGCCCTCGACCTCATGTATGAGACCATCCCGGCGGACCTCCTCCAGACCGAACTGGATACCTGCTGGGTCAACGTCGGCGGCGAAGATCCGGTGAAGTACGTTGAAAAGTACGCCGGCCGCGCCCCGGTCGTCCACCTCAAGGACTTCGTCATGCACGGCAAGAAGCCCGCCAAGATGTATGACCTCATCGGCATCGAAGACGACGGCGAAAAGGCCGACGCCGACGCGTTCTCCTTCATGCCCGTCGGCTACGGCGTGCAGAACATCCCCGCCATTCTCGAAGCCGCCGAAAAGGCCGGTGCGGAATGGGTCGTCGTTGAGCAGGATCAGCCCGCCAAGGGCGCGACCGCCATGGAAAGTGCCAAGCTCTCCCGCGAATATCTCAAGAAGCTCGGCTGGTAACACAAAACTTGCGTTGCAAGCTTTGTGCATGAAGTCGCTTCGCTGATGAAGAAATGAAAAGCGGTAGAATGAAATTCGAGCGGAGCGAGTGACTTCATTAAGCTGTATCTGAAAATAACGGGCTGTCGGCGTTTCGACAGCCCTTTTTTAAGAGAAAGGAACAGACTATGGATAAATACCCTGTCACTCGTGTGAAAAATAACCCGACTCAGAAGGGTTTTGCCGAGATCACGCCGGACGTCGTTTTCTCTCACGCGGGCGGCGAAGAGATCAAAATGTCCCTCATCCTCCCGAAGCCCCCGGAGGGTGCGAAGACCCGCGACCGCTATCCGACGATCGTCTTCCTGCAGGGCAGCGGCTGGACCTTCCCGAAGATCCAGTACCAGATCCCGCAGATGTCGTGGTACGCGAAAAACGGCTATGCCGTCGCCATGATCACCCACAGAAACGTGCAGACCGGCGCGCCGGGCCGCGCATTTCTGATCGACAGCAAGTGCGCCGTCCGATTCCTCCGCGCCCACGCCGAGGAATACGGCATCGATCCGGAACGCATCGCCTTCTGGGGCACCTCCTCCGGCGGCAACACCTCGCTTCTCATGGCGCTCACCAGCGACGACCCGCGCTACAAGACTGACGAGTATCCGGAATATTCCGACGCGGTGAAGACCGCCATCGACTGCTTCGGCCCGACCGACCTTGCACGTATGTTCTCATCTCGTGACGAGGAAAGCAACAAAAAGGGCTCGTGGGGCCGCTTCTTCAACGTCGAGGGTGACGGAGTCGACGCATTTATCGAAGAGATCAGCCCGCTTCTGCAACTCGAGGGCAAAAAAGACCTGCCGCCCATCCTGCTTTTACACGGCGACGCAGACCCGGTCGTGCCCTATGAGCAGACCGAGCTGATGTACCATGCCCTGATCGACGGCGGCCACAAGGCCGAGATGGTTTGCGTCGAGGGCGCGCCGCACGAGGGTTCCTTCTGGACCGACGAGGTCATGGAGCTGGCCACCGACTGGATCAAGAGGACGCTATGACGATCAAAAATCCCCCCTTTCACATCACGGAGGCCATCGTGACCGACGTCGGGGAAATCGCGGAAATGGTGGGCAAGCTCACGGCCCGGGAGGAAAAGCATGTCGACCCGATCCTTCGCCGTACCAACCGCATCCGCACCATTCACGGGTCGCTGGCCATCGAGCAGAACTCGCTGACTATCGAACAGATCACGGCGGTGCTGAACGGTAAAATGGTTCTTGCGCCTCCACGGGATATTGCAGAGGTCAAAAACGCCTATGAGATCTATGATCGCATGGAGCTTCTGGATCCGTTTGATGAAGAGGACCTGCTTGCTGCCCACGGCGTGATGATGCGTGGGCTGGTGGAGGAATGCGGCATGTATCGCACCCGCCCGATCGGCGTTGTCGATGCGGAGGGGAATATTCTGCACTTCGGGACTCTGCCTGATTATGTGCCCGGGCTGGTACACGATCTTTTGGAATGGGTGAAACAATCCAGCCTTCATCCGCTGGTGAAAAGTGCGGTGTTCCACTATGAATTTGAACTGATCCACCCCTTTGCCGACGGAAACGGACGCATGGGAAGGCTCTGGCACACATTGCTTTTATATCAATGGAATCCCGCGTTTGCCTGGCTTCCGGTGGAATCCATCATCCATGAAAGGCAGGATGAATACTATCAGGCGATCAATGCCTCCAACGATGAAGGCGAATCGACCGTCTTTAGCGAATTTATGCACAAAGCCATCAAGGAATCGCTCAGAGAAGCACTGGATGTAGCCGGCGAATAAAGATATACGAGGAGAAAACTCATGAAAATCGAAGAACTGGACAAAAATCTGTTGGTCGAAAAGACCTTTGACCGCGACGACGTGGTCTTTATGGACGTGCGCAAAGCGCCCTTCAAGCTCTATGGCCTCTATAAGCCGGAAGAAGGGGAGGAATTCATCCGCATCCCCGCCGACCTCGCGCGTGAGACCAACGAGGGCGTGGCCTTCCTCGCTTACCACACGGCGGGCGGGCGCGTGCGCTTCAAGACCAATTCTCCCTTCATTGCCATCCGCACGAAAATGAAGGAGATCACCCGCTTCCCGCACATGCCCATGACCGGCGTTTCGGGCTTCGACCTCTATCAGCACACTTCGGATGGCCGCGACACCTTCTTCAATATGTTCACCCCGCCGGTGGACATGACCGACGGCTATCAGCAGATCTCCCCGGCCATCAATGACGGCGAGATGCACACCTATACCATCCATTTCCCGCTCTATAACGTGGTTTCGTCGCTGGAAATCGGTTTACAGGCGGGCGCGGAGCTCGAAGCGGGCGACGACTATCTGCCCATCGCCCCGGTGGTCTATTACGGCTCCTCCATCACGCAGGGGGGCTGCGCTTCCCGCCCCGGCAACGCCTACCAGAATATCATTTCCGCCCGCAATAACATCGACCACATCAATCTCGGCTTCCCCGGCTCGGCGCGCGGCGAAGAGTGCATGGCGAAGTACATCGCCTCCCTCGATATGTCCTGCTTTGTCATGGATTACGACCACAACGCGCCGAACGTCGCGCATCTCGAGGCGACGCATGAGAAGTTCTTCAGGATCATCCGCGAAGCCCATCCCGACCTCCCGGTGATCTTCGTCACCAAGCCGGACGCCCGCGTCAACGAGGATGCCATCGCGCGCCGCAACGTGGTTTATACCACCTACCATAATGCTTATGCCGCCGGGGACAGGAATGTCTCCTTTGTGGACGGCTACTCCTTCTTCGAGCCGGAGTACCATGACATCTGCACGGTGGACGGCTGCCACCCCAATGACGCCGGTTTCGTCGGCATGGCGCGCGTTTTAGGCCGCGAGATCACCCGCGCCATGAATCACCGGTTATGGTAAAAAATATGAAGGGACAGATCTATCCGCCGGAGATCGTGTGGCAGACCGACCCCGCCACCGGGGTAAGGGTCGCGCGCGTGACCTCCTTCCGCGGCAACCACAATCATCTCTATTTTACCAACAATTCCTTTTATGACGGCGGCCGCCGGTTCGTCATCGGCGGCGACCGCGATAACGTGACCAATTTCTTTTCCGTGAATACGGAGGATTTTGCCATTACGCAGTTGACCGACCTCCCGCCGCTTCCCTACGGGGAGGATCTCAAGGCGCTGGAGGCGGTGGTCGACCCGGTCCGGAACGCCTGCTATTTCTTCTACGGGCGCACGCTTTACCGCCTCGACCTCATGACGCTTTCCATGAAAGCCATCTATGAAGCCCCCGAGGGCTTCGTGCACCACGTCGTAAGCGTGCCCTGTGACGGGGAATACGTCTATACCTCGATCTATGAAGACCTCTCGGCGCGCTTCCGAATCGACACCCACCACGGCTACGTCGGTTTTGACGATATTTTTAAGGCCAAGCCATTGAGCCGCATCCTGAAAATCCGGGCGGACGGCTCGTCTTCGGAGGTCATCCGGGAGGAGCAATGCTGGATCGCCCACGTCAATATAAGTCCCAAGCATCCCACACACCGCACCTTCTGCCATGAAGGCCCGTGGAACCGGGTGGATCACCGCATCTGGGCGATGGACACCGAAACGGGAGAGGTCAGAAAGCTCCGCGAGACTTTGCCCGGCGAGGTCATCGGGCATGAATACTGGTTCCGCGACGGCGAGCGCGTCGGCTACCACGGGACGCGCCCGGACGGCAAAGCCTACCTCGGGTATGCGTATTTTGACGGGAAGGACGGTAAGGAGACGGAATTTTCCTATCCCGCGACGCACGTCTTTTCGGTCGACGAGTCCTTGGTCTTCGGAGACGGCGGCCCCGCGGTGCCCTATATCTCGGTCTGGCAGAAGGACGGGGCGCGTTACCTACCGGGAAGGGCGCTCTGCGGCCATTTCTCCTCCTTCAAGGATCAGAATGCCCATCCGCACCCGGCCATAACGCCGGACGGGAAATACTGCCTCTTCACAAGCGACCGCTCGGGCTATGAGCAGGTCTACCTCGCCGAGATCCCGGAGGATATCTCCTCCCTGCCGCTCGTCGAGGATCTGATGAAAGGAAAAACAAGATGACCGTCCGCGAAGAACGCCTTTCGGCGGAGGAATATATCGACTTTCTGAAACATACCGACCTCGGAAGCCAGTACCCGAAGGAGCGCTTTCATGGGCGCATCGAAAAGCTGGTGAAGACCGCCTCCATTAGTCTCACGGCGCGGGAGGGGGAGAGATTGGTCGGCGTGCTCTTCGGGCTGACCGATTTTTCCTACTGGCTATTCGTCACCGACCTCGGCGTCGACCGGGAATTTACCCACCGGGGCATCGGAAAAGCGCTGCTTCAAAGGGCGCATGAGATCGCGGGCGGGGAAAAGGACGTCGCGGTGTATCTCGTGGCCAACGACAAGGCCATCCCGTTTTACGAAAAGTGCGGCTTTGAAAAGGCCGGGGACGTGATGACCCTGAATAAGATCGACTGGACGCCTTTCCGCGTCGAGTAAAGAAAAGTCGACCGAATGAAGGTAAAAACAAAACATCCGCCGAAAAGGGAAGATTTACTTATCGGCGGATGTTTTTATGAATTTGGGAATATTATTCTTTGCTCCGGCGGTAGTCCTTTTTCAGAAGCAGGACGCTGACCACGAGGATCACGGGGAAGATGATCCCGGCGACAACGCCGGCCTGCAGGTCATTGCCCGCGTTCTGCGAGACGGCGCCGATCAGGGAGGGGCCGATGGAAGCGCCGAGGTCTCCCGCGAGGGCGAGGAAGGCGAAGAGGGCGGTGCCGCCTTTGGTGAGAATGGCCGAGGAGACGCTGATGGAGCCCGGCCACATGATGCCGACCGAGAAGCCGCAGAGGGTACAGCTGAGGAGGCCCAAAAGCGGGATCCCGGCGAGCCCGGCAAGCAGGTAACAGCCGAAGCACAGGAACCCGGAGGCCACCATAAAGGCGGGAAGATTGATCTTCTCACTGAATTTCCCAAACAGGGCGCGGCTGATGCCCATGCAGATCGCAAAGCCGCAGGGGCCGACCAGGTCGCCCGTCGTCTTGGAAACGTGGAGCGCGGATTCGACGAATGCCGATGCCCATTGCGACATGGAGATCTCCGAGGCGCCCGCGCCGACCATGAGGAGGATGAAGAGCCAGAACACCTTGGTTTTGAGCAGCTCTGCGATCGTCATGCTCTCGCCGTCGTCCACCAGCTTTTCGATGGGGCAGGTGGCAAAATTCCAGACGTTGTAAAGCGGCACGAGTGACCAGAGCAGGGCGAGGATGCGCCAGTTTTCGATGCCGCATACCCGGAAGAACAGCGTGGAGAGCAGGACGACGCCCGCGAAGCCCCAGCAATAGAAGGAATGGAGCAGGCTCATGGTGCCTTCTTTGTTCTCAAAGGGGCAGGCTTCGATGATCGGGCTGCAACGCACCTCGATCAGGCAGCTGCCGACCGCGTAGACGACCACGCAGAGCATGATGCCCGCGGAGGCGGAGGGGAGAAGGTCGGGGAGAAGCGCCAGTCCCGCGATCCCGAGGGCGGAGGTGATCTGCGCCGCCAGAATGCAGGGGCGGTAGCCGATCTTATCGACGAATTTGGCGCACACGAAATCCACGACGAGCTGGGTGAAGAAAAAGACGGTGGAGATCATGGCGATCTGCGTTAAGGATAGCACGTAGACGTTCCGGAAGGTCACGTATAACAGGGGAAGGAAGTTTGCCGAGATCGCCTGGGTGATAAAGCCGAGATACCCGGCAAAGAGCGTTTTCCTATAGTTTTTCGTGTTCATAATGATTCCCGTTTCCTTATAAGCTTGCGACCCGTTCGTCCATCAGGCGGTCGACCTCTTTTTCGAGCACGGTTTGGATGGGCTTGTCTTTCAGATAATCGCGCGAGAGCTTTTCAAAATAGAGGAAACCGTTCCAGCGCTCATGCGCGATGTAATCCTCCATGATCTCCTTTTTGCGTTCAAGCGGCGCTGAATAATCCCGCACGAGCATCCACTCGGTGGCAAAGAGGTTGCGGACGCGGTTCGTGACAGCGGCCCAGTCGGAAAGTCCCGCCTTTTCAGTGACGGTCTCGAGGGACTCATAGGGGTCGATCCTGAGACCCTGGGCGCGGAGGATACATTCTGCCATGCGCCACTGGCCGCGGTCGTTGGGGTGGATGCGGTCGGGGTTGTAGATCGGCTCGTCAAGATAGAGCTCCGAAAGCCGCGCGTGGAAATCCACCACGGGGAGATCAAGCGACGAAGCGAGGGCGCGCACCGCCTCGGCGTAGCGCAGGATCAGCGCATGACCGCCCGGAAGGACCGGCTCCCCGGTCTCGAAAAACTCCGCGTAGGGTGCGGGGGTGCACAAAATGACCTTGATGCCGCGGGAAAGAAGGTTTTTCACCAGTCGTTCCATGCGGAAGACGTAATCCTGATAGCCTTCTTCCAGAGAGTCGTCGCGTTCCTTCGACTGCGGATGGGCAAGAAGATCACGGCGCGAATCGTTTACACCGAGCATGATGAGGACATGGGTCGGCTCGAAGGGGAGAAGGTCGTCCTCTAAAAAGAGCTCCGAAGAAGCGGCGCTGCCGCCGGAGACCCCGGCGTTGCGGAAAGTGATGCGCTTTTCGGGAAAATAACGAAGGTAATGCGCAATGACGCGTGTGACGAAATTGTTCGCATGGGTGATGCTGTCGCCTAAAAACGCGACGCGGGCATGATCGGGAAAGAGCTCCATGACGTGACCTCCTTGTGCGTAGTGTCTCAAAGGACACTACGCAGTGAAATAAATCCCTTGCGGGATTTGTGAAATACGCTTCGCGCATGAAATACGTCTGCGGCGTGTGAAATGCCTGAGGGCGTGATAGGGGATTTATTTCATTTCACATTCGAGTGTAACGAGAATATTTCACAATGGCGCAAGACATTATTTCACATTTGCCATAAGGGAAATATTTCACTTTTCGAATCACACATAAATTCCCGTCTTTCGGTAGTATAAGCTAAAACACTTGCTGATAAAGAGCATTGGCTCCCTTCAAAAGGTGTTTTTTACTTCATGACTATCCTTAAGAACACACGCCTTTTGCGTTTGCCTTTTAAGGGTAACATAATTTCCGGGGTCTGTCAACGGATGCGGGAGAAAGCGGGGAATTTATTCCGGGGGGATAAATTGCAATTTCTCTTCTTTTGTGGTATGCTATGAAAAAATCGACGGAGGGTCGGGAAAATGGAGATCAACATCCGGGAACGCGTAAAAGTGATGGCCGAGGCCGATCTTTGCGTGGTCGGCGGGAGCGCGACGGGCGTCTTTGCCGCGGTGCGTGCCGCAAGACTCGGCGCGAAGGTCATATTGCTTGAAAAGGAAAACTGCCTCGGCGGCACGGCGACCACCGGCCTTGTCAACGTCTGGCACAGCCTCCACGACACCGAACACAAAAATCAGGTCATCGGCGGCCTGACCTATGAAATGATCGAAAGACTCGATAAGCTCGGGGTATTACAGCGCAACAAAGAGGATAACGTCGCCTACCGCTTCAATTCTCAGGAACTCAAGATCGAGCTTGACCGCCTGGTGAAGGAGGAAAAGATCCGCCTCGCGCTCCACACCTATTATTCCGGTGTGGTCACCGACGGCGACGAGATCCGCTATGCCCTTTTTGAGACCAAGGACGGGCGGAGAGCCGTGAAGGCCGCTTTCTTCATTGACGCGACCGGCGACGGACTTTTGGCGCGTGACCTCGGCCTTGTTTCTTACCGCAACGACGTCATCCAGCCGCCCTCCGCATGCTTTCTCATGCAGGGCAATTTTGAAGGCGTGGACATCGGCAAGCTCATCCACGAGCACGGAAGCGAGGTCGGCCTTCCCGACGACTGGGGCTGGAGTAGCCCGGTGCCGGGGCTGGAGGGCATTTCCATGCGCGCCGACAACCACGTTTTCGGCCTGAAGCTCGATCACGCCGAAGACCTCACCAAGGCGGAGCTTGAGGGAAGAGAGCAGATGCGCCGCTTTGTGACGCTTCTCAAAAAGTACGGCAGAAAAGACACCAATTACGCCCTCGTCACCGCCTGCCAGTCTATCGGCATCCGCGATTCCATCCATTATCAGACGATTTATCAGGCGAGCGAAAAGGAGCTTCTGGCCGGGACGCGCTACCCGCACCCCGCCATCAACGGCTCTTACCGGGTGGACATCCACCACGCGGAGGACATGGGCATCACCTTTCGCTATCTCGACGGGCGCGAGGTGACCGCATACGGCAAGAATACCCGCGTGGTGCGCGATAACTGGCGCGAACGGGAAGGCCTCACCGGCGATCCCGCGACCTATTATCAGGTGCCGATCGAAGTGATGATCGGAAAAGAGTATAAAAACTTCGTCGCCGCAGGGCGCATGATCAACGCCGACCCGGGCGCTTTCGGGGCCTTACGCGTCATGGTCAACCTCAACCAGATGGGCGAAGCCGCGGGCGTGCTCGGTTATCACGCTGTTTCCTCCGGGAAGCGCGTCTCCGAGCTCGACCTTGATAAGGTGGTTTCAGACCTCCGGCGCGGCGGCTCGATTTTGTAAACAGATAACACACAGGAGGACCACAGCAATGTCAACAGTATTCATCACCGGCGGGGGCGGCATCATCGGCCCCGGCCTCATCCGCGAATTTGCCGCGGCGGGCTACGAAAACATCGCGGCGAGCTACAACCGATCCAAGGAAAAAACAGAAGCGGCGCTTGCCGAA
>JAKSPX010000150.1 GCA_024404415.1 Clostridia bacterium
GCGGCGGAGAAGCCCTGAGCAAGGGGACCGGCGGGCAGATCCACGCCCGGGATCTTGCGCATATCGCAATGGCTCGGGAGGGAGGTGCCGTTCTGGTTGAGGGTGTAGCAGGTTTCGCGCGGGAAGTAGCCGCGCAGAGAGAGTGCCGCGTAGAGCGCCGGGCCGGAATGGCCTTTGGATAAAACGACGCGGTCACGGTCGGCCCAGCGGGGCTCCTCGGGACGGACGTTCGCTCTTTTGAAATAGAGAAGCGCCATCAGATCCGCGATGGACAGCGCGCCGCCGAGGTGACCTTTTCCGGCGCAGCCGATCATTTCCAGCGTGAGGATTCTGATTTCGCGTGCTTTCGCATTCAGTTCTGCAAGAAGTTCCTGAGAAATCATGTTTGGCAATCCTTTCACAACATCATTTTCCACCATGACATATTCTATATTATATCCTCTTAAAGGCGGAAAGTAAATAGGCAATTCTGCCTTCTTTCCCTTGCAAATACACATAAAATCATGTATATTGTATATCTGAGAAAAAAGACTCTAAGGAGGTGGAAATCGGTATGACAAATCACGGCATCGTGGAATTGGACCTTCACGGCATGAATGTGGCGCAGGCAAAGACCGCCGTCGACGCGCGTCTGAAACGCTGCGGGAAGGAGGTCTATCGCCTGCGCCTGATCCACGGTTTTCACGGGGGAAGCGCCATCCGTGATATGGTAAGGAAGGAATACCGCAACCGGAAGGGCGTCCTCCGCATCGAGATCGGCCTCAACGAGGGGGAGACCGATCTGGTTTTGCGGGAGTTATTTTAGCAAACGGCCTTGGCGCCGGTCTTGATCTTTTCGACGACGGCGTCGATCTCTTCGTCGGTCCAGTCGCAGTTCATCATGATGTAAACGGTGCGGCTGAGGATGTCGAGGGTCTTGAGGCAGCAGTTGGCGTCCTGACCCTTGGCGCATTCGGCATTGCGCGGGTCGAGATAGGGGTTGAAGCGGTCGGTCGGGCCGGCGTGCTTGTCGAGGACGGGCGACCAGTTGGTATAAACGTGCTTACCGGTGTTGATCGGGCGGCTCGCGCCGGGGGTGGCGACCTCAAAGGCCTCGGCCTTTTCAACAGTGTCGAAGATCATCGGGAGGCAGACGCCGCAGTCGCCCTCGATGTCGTTGGAGGGGGAGAGGGTGACGCCCGGGACGTTCCTGACACGATCGGAGATGGTCTTCTTCACGCGGCGAAGGTCGGCGAGAATGTCGTCGAGGCGGGTGAGCTGGACGCGCAGGATGGCACCGGTGACTTCGCTCACGCGCATGTTGGTGCCGGTGAATAAGGGCTCGGTGATCTCGCCTTCGTAGTTCCAGAAGGGCGCGCCGCAGTCATGGTAGAGAAGCGCACGTTCGAAGAGGCGCTTGTTGTTGGTGACGACCGCGCCGCCTTCACCGGCGGCGATGATCTTGAAATAGTTAAAGGAGAAAGCGCCTAAATCGCCGATGGAGCCGAGGCGCTGACCGCCGAAGCTACCGCCGTCGGACTGGCAGGCGTCTTCCACGATGAAGAGGCCGTGTTCGTCGGCGATCTTTTTTAGCTTGCCCATGTGGCAGGGGAAGCCCTGAATGTGCACCGGGATGATGGCCTTGGTGCGCGGGGTGATGCGGCGTTCCACGTCCTCGGGGTCGAGGGTCATGGTTTCGTTGATGTCGGCGATGACCGGGATGGCGCCGACGGCCAAAACCGCGACGGCGGTGGCGATGAAGGTGTAGCCGGGAACGATGACTTCGTCGCCGGGGCCGATCTCAAGAGCCGCGAGGGCGGCGGTCAGAGCGCCGGTGCCGTTGGAGAGGCAGAGGCAGTGCTTGGTGCCGATCTTGGCGCCGAGCTCTTTTTCAAACTGGTCGACTTCGTGGAATTTGCTGCCGATGCGGAAGAGGCTGCCGCTTTCAATGACGCGGGCGGCCGCCGCCGCTTCTTCTTTACCCATTCTGAACATTTTTTAACCATTCCTTTCTCATTTGTGCCGTTTTTCTTTGCGGAGCAAAGAAAATTCAGAGTTGGGTTTATGCTCTGAAAGGTACAAATGTGTTTGAAAGATTTATCTTTCAAACTTGCTCCTTAAATCTTAATTTTTCCCATCTGGGAAGTCTCTAAAAGCCGGAGGTAATTCCCGGCAAAGATATCTTTTTTATCCTCGTCGGAGATCGGCGAGAAAGCTACACGCCCGAAATCGTAGCGCGGGTCGAGGTTTAATACGTCGGTGCCGAAGATGATCTTCTTCGCGCCGACGAGGCCTACGACCTCCTGAATGTCGGTCGTGGTGTAGAGCGAGCCGCAGGTCTCGAGATAGAAATTCTCGTAGGCATTCACCACTTCCGCCGCACGTAAGGTCTCGCCGCGGTTGCCGCCGCCGAGATGGGCGCAGATCATCTTGACGTCGGGGAAATTTTTAAGGTTGGTGATGAAATCGGTGAGCATGGGTGAATCGCCCCACTTGTGGCAGAGGACGGGGCATTTTGCTTCGTTGGCCGCTCCGAGGGCATACTGATATTCCTTTTCGAGGTAATGGCCGTTGTAGCCGCCGAGGAATTTGAAGCCGACGAAGTGCGGATTCCTGGTGTAGAGGCTGACGGCGCGCTTCACGGCGTCCATCCCCTCGGAGGGGGTGACCGAAATGTAGCAGTAGATGCGGTCGGGATATTTTTCGGCCGCTTCCAGAGCCAGCTCGTTTGCGTAGGTCGCGCGGCCCTGCACGATGGGGTGCGGCGCGGTGACGCAGGCGTTCACGCCGAGGCGGTCATAATCGGAAATCACCGATTCGAGGGTGATCTTATCGGGCTTCTGATGCCAGCCGGAGGCGTAATCCTCGGACATGTGGGTGTGTGCGTCGATGACGGGACAGGGCATGGGAAGTCCTTCGAAAGCGTAATCACGAATGGTCATATAATTCCCTCCCCTCAGTCAAATTGCCGTCCGGCGAGGAGCCTTTCGGCGTTTCCGTGTGCAATGGCTTCCTTATCCGCGTCGGAAATTTCGGCGTAGAAAAGATTGGCCAGCGACCCGGAGGGCTCGTAGGTCGGAAGGCCGCTTGCAAAGAGCAGACGGTCGACTTTCCCGAGCTCGGTGATCTCTTCGATCTGCCCGACGTCGAGCATGATGGACATATCAAAATACACGTTTTCGGTGTATTTTAAGAGCGGCATGGTCACGCGGGAGGTGTTGAGCCCCACGCGCAGGAGAATGATCGGAAGCTTGGGATAGGCTTTCGCCACCTCCGGGAGGTTCGACCAGAAAAGGGAATCATATCCGCCGTCCACGATGCGCGGCAGGCGGAGTTCTTCCAACGTCGGGAGAAGCTCCTGCAAGTAGAAAACGTGGAAAGGATACTTGCCGTCGACGGGGTTGATGCGCACGGCGGCGGGACGCGCGGCGATGAGGCGTTCCTTCAGCGTTTTTCCTTCGGGAAGCCCCATGCCGGGGACACTCGGGTCGAGGTAGGCGACGAACCGGAGCCGACCCTCAGAGGCCGCGGCTTCCTTCATCATGCGCCCGTTGCCTTCAATGGGGGAGCGAAGGCAGTCGGCCGACCAGGTGAAGGCTTCGGCGATTCGGTAATCGTCCATGAAAGCGAGAAGCCGGTCGCTTGCCTGATAGCGGGTATATTTGAGGCTTTCGCCCACTGTGGCGTTGACGTCAATGATCTTCATACTGCCGCATCCTTTCTTTGATTAAAGTGCGCGTAAGAAGCTTTCGAGGCGGCCCGCGATGCGTTCATGCCCTAAATCGTTGGGGTGGAGGCCGTCGGGGCAATAGGTGACGCGGGAGATCTCCACGGCCGGGCAGATGCCGGCGGAGGCGTAGAGGTCGAGCACCGGGATAGAGTAGATCTCGCAGATCTCGCGGATGATGTCAACGTAGTCGATCAGGTCGCCGTAAAGGGAAGGGTCGGCCTTGCCGCAGGTCTCGTCCGCGCGGTGGAGCGGGGTCATGAAGACGATCTCGCTTTGGGGATAACGGGCGAGGAGCTTCCGGATCAGCGTGTGCATGGCGCCGTAGAAGGTGTCGGGCGTGCGGTCGTCGGGATGACCGATCGGCGCGTCGCCGTGACCGAAGTCATTGGTGCCGCCGAAAACCACGATGGCGTCGGCGTCCGCGTCCATTTCGTCCACGCGGGAGCAGTAGTCGAGGTCAAAGCGGGGGTTATCGACCGTCGGGCTCTGCTGGCGGGCGATGCGGGTGCCGCTGATGCCGTAGTTTCTGGCTTCAGCCAGCCCTGCGCGGCGCTTCAGAACGTCAAAGAAGTGCTTGTCGTCGGCGCTCAGGCCAACGCCCTCGGTGATGCTGTCACCTAAAAAGTTGATTTTCTTGCCTTTTAGTTCCATAAAATACAACCTCTGTTTATGATAAATTACAAGAGTTCCATTTCACTGCGGATGGCCGCGTCCATATCCGGCTTATCCGGGAAGAGCTTTTCCTTGTTTTCCAGCGTTTTGAAGACCTCGTAGTAGCGGATGCCGAAAGCATGGAGGCCTGCTGTGTCAAAATGGAGGTTATCGGGCTTGGAGGTGAGCCCTTCCGCCGGGACGTAGGCGACCATCGGCTCGGAATCCGCGAACGCCCGGAGCTGGTCATTGACATGATAGTAATTTTTCAGAGGGCCGAATCCCACGCAGTCGACGAGGAAATCGCCGAGACCGCCGACGAGGAAGGGCACGTCATCTAACCCGAGATCGCGCCGAAGCGCATCAAAGATCACCTTGATGCGGGAAGCATAAGTCGGCCAGAGATGGGGCGCGCAGTCGGCCTCGCCCTGATGCCAGAGTACCGCCGCGATGGTGGAGGCCCTTTGGGCAAGCCTGCCCATCATGACG
>JAKSPX010000151.1 GCA_024404415.1 Clostridia bacterium
CCGTCGTAGGCAGCGGTCATACCGAAGCCGTTGAGACGTTTTTCGAGGGTATCGTGGTCGGTGTGCAGGGTCATGGCCATGTGGTCGGCGATGAGAATACAGCCGGGCTTCAGTATGGTCGGGAAAGACATGCGGATGGACTTCAGCATATATTCAAGCATCGGAATGGTGTTGTGCTCGAAAATGCGGAACTCCCCTTCCACGTCGCCCGAGGTGCAATCCCACACCATCGCGTCAAAGGCGTATTTTTTCATCGTGTTGAAGGTCTTGTTCTGGAGCCACGCACCGTCCAGGCCGTAGAAGAGGCACTTTTCATCCCTCGTGATGACGTAGACAACCGGCTGTTCATCCTTGATGGCGGTGGAATGGTTGCCGGGAAGCGGAAGGATCTCGTAGTCTCCGACGGTGAAAGGTACAAAAGGCGTGATCGGGACATAGGTCAGACCCGGCACGTCCGGCACCTTTTCGCGCACCGGCTCGGTGGCGTAGAAGGTCACGGGATGGCGCGCGGCAAGCGCTTTGAGCGTGTCGGCGGAATAGTGGTCACTGTGGCAATGGGTCAGGAGGATATCGGTCACACCGTCGAGGATCGGCTGAGCGGCGTCTTTTTCGGCAGAGAGAACGCAGGGGCCGGGGTCGATCAGAAGCGAGGCGTCGACCAGTGTGGAGGAAAGGTAGCGTCCGAAAACACCGGGCGTTTTTTCCTTCGGCCAGTCGGCCGCGCCGGTGCCCAAAAAGGTCAGTTTCATTGTCAGTACCTCTCAGAAGGAATAGAACGACGCGAGGATATACTGGGTGTAGATGCGGGTGAGGAAGTCGTTCGGGTGGTTGATATTGTTGCCGGTCATGTCGCGGAAATTCTTCTTTTCAAGGAGTGCCGCGTGGAAGGAGGTCAGAGGAAGCGTCGCAACGCCCTCGTATTCCTCTGCGATCTTCAAAAGCTCCGGTTCGTACTCGGCATGCGGGCCTTCAAAGCCGACGGCGTCGGGATTCGGGAGGGTCGTGGCAATCAGAACGATCTCGCAGTCGGGCGTCTTTTCACGTGCCAACTCGATGATGCGGCGGGTGTTGGCGGCGTATTCTGCGGGTGAGCGCTTGCCGGAGGCGTCGTTCATGCCGAATGCGACAAAGAGCAGATCGGGATGGTTGTCACCGAAGGCCTTGTCGAATTCGGAAACGCCCCAGGGCGTTGAGGTGCCGCCGACGGCCTTGTTGATGTAATCGAGATTCACCCCGTAGAGCGAGGAGAGCATTTCGGTGGTCATGATGGGCCACATCTCCACGTTCGGCGCGAGACCGTAAAGTGAGCTCGCGTTGCAGCCGGTGGTGATGCTGTCGCCCCAGTAACCGACGGTGAAGGGCGTGGCGGAACGGAGCAGAGCCATGGTCTTCGGGAGTTTTTCGCGGATATCCGGCGGCGTAGGGCCGTTCCAGCCTTCGGAATGACGGTAGGTCACCATAAACTGCTTTTTGATGATGGCGCTGGATTCGGCGAAGAAGAGGTAACCGCCCGTGCGGCAGGCAAAGCCGGTGGCGGAGAATTGGTTGGCAATGGGCTCCGGCGAGGCATAACCCTCCGGCGGCGTGACTTCAATGGTGGTGTCGGCGGTCAGATAAAGTCTGCCGTCGCGGAGGAAATAGTCGCGGCCTTCCTGATATTCGGTCAGAAGGTCGGAGGAACGGACCGAGAGGATCTCATCGGCCTTGAAGAGGAGCGGCACTTCCATTTCACCGCTGCCGACCGGCCAGAAGCTCTCGTGAAGCATGAGGTCGTTTTTCCAGAAGGGAAAGGCAAACGCATCGCGCTGATAGACGGAAAGATCCATAGTATCATCCTTTCGGCCGCAAAGAAGCGGCTTTTTGATCTCTATTTCGTATTATATACCCCGGGGAGTTCTTTTGCAAGGTTGATTATCTCGTGGTCGCTTTCAAAGGCGTATCCGGCCGTGTAGAAGGTGCCGCCTCGCTTCTTATGAAGATAGGCGACTGTGACCGAGGAGAGGTTCACAAGCATGCGGTCGCGCTTATAATACACCCCGGGATAGTGGGCTTTGGCCATATAGATGCTGCCGTCGGCTTCGCGGAGGAGAGAGTCCCGTGCATCCCGCTGCCAGGATTCCCACTTTTCGTCGTAGCCGGGAAAGGGCAGGATCAGATAAAGCCGGATGTCCGGGTAGAGGGCGCGCATGGCCAGCACCGCCTCTGCGGCGAGCTGGTCAAAACCCACCGCGCCGCCGCAGATAAAGTTGCAATAGCCGCGTTCGAGGTGGAGCGTGCGGATAGTTTTGAAGAGAAGCTCCAGAAGCGCCGCGGCTTTGGCGTCCGGGATGTCGCGGTGCCCGGTGAAGGAGCAGGTCAGACTGCGCTCGAAATCCAGCTTCAAAAAATTTTCCTCCAAAATTGAAACAAATGTTTGCTTTTCTGCTTGCAATCTTAACACGAATGGTGTATAATGTCAAGCAGAAAATAAAAACGGAGGGATCAACTGTGGTGGACAAGAAAAAGGCACTGGAAACCGCCATCGCGCAGCTCGATAAACAATACGGTAAGGGAACGGTCATGCGACTCGGCGAACACGCCGCGTTGAATATCGAAGCGATCCCGACCGGTTCCATTTCGCTCGACATCGCCCTCGGCATCGGCGGCGTGCCGCGCGGCAGAATCATTGAGATCTACGGCCCGGAATCTTCCGGTAAAACCACGCTGGCGCTGCACATCGTGGCAGAGGCCCAGAAAAAGGGCGGCGAAGCCGCTTTCATCGACGCGGAGCACGCGCTCGATCCGTCCTATGCCCGCGCACTGGGCGTGGACATTGAAAATCTGCTGGTCAGCCAGCCGGATAACGGCGAGCAGGCGCTTGAAATCGCCGAAGCGCTGGTCAGAAGCGGCGCGGTGGACGTCATCATCGTCGACTCGGTCGCGGCGCTCGTGCCGAGAGCCGAACTGGAAGGCGAAATGGGCGATTCCCACGTCGGCCTCATCGCCCGTCTGATGAGCCAGGCGATGCGCAAGATTACCGGCGCCATCTCCAAATCCAACTGCACCGCCATTTTCATCAATCAGCTCCGCGAAAAAGTTGGTGTCGTTTACGGAAACCCCGAGGTCACCACCGGCGGCCGCGCCCTCAAGTTCTATTCCAGCGTGCGCATGGAAGTGAGAAAGGGCGAGACCCTCAAGTCCGGCGGCGATCCGATCGGTTACCGTGCCCGCGTCAAAATCGTCAAGAATAAGGTCGCTCCTCCCTTCAAGGAGGTCGAATTCGACATGATGTTCGGTCAGGGCATTTCCCACACCGGCGAATTGATCGACCTCGGCGTCAAGTTGGATCTCGTGCAGAAGAGCGGCGCGTGGTTCTACATCGGCGAGACCCGCATTGGTCAGGGCCGTGACAACGCCAAGAATTTCCTCATCCAGAATCCCGAGATCGCCGCCAAGCTGGATCAGGACATCCGCGATACCCTCAACCATTCCAACGAAGCCCGCGACAAAGCCGCACCCGTCGGCAAGACCATCGACATCAGCATCGACGATATTCTGGAAGAATAACCCCCTATAAAAGGATCGCTCCCCGTGAGGCTTCACGGGGAGCGATATTTTACCATTTTGCGTTGCAGTTGTGGAAATCGGTGCCGATGAATCCGACCTGCGCGAAGTCCTCGGGCTTTTCCTGAATGATCGCGTCCATGTAGGTCATGACCATCTTGGCGGTGAGGATGTAGCCCATGGGGTTCATGTGCCCGGCGAGGAAATACTTTTTGCGGAATTCTTCGTCGTAGACCGGCGCATATTTGCGGAAATCAAGCACGTAGGTGTAGGGGAAGAGCTCCGCAAGGTCGTAAAGAAGCTTCTGGTGGCCGTCGTAGAATTCGTCGCGTTCGGGGTTTCTTTCGCTTCTCGGCACGGTCATCAGGAAGAAACGCGCCTTGGGCTGCTTTTTGAGAAGGCGCTGGATGATCTTGGCGTAGTGACCGGCAAAGGTGTCGGCGTTGTTTTCATAGTTTTCGAGGTCAACGTCCTTCACGCTGCCGAGCGGGATCTGATGGGAGTCGTTGACGCCGAGGGCGAGGATGTAGCACTGGCAGACGCAATCATCGTCCCAGAAGTGGTTTTCTTCGGCGAAATCGTGATACCACTTGGCCGTCATGCCGCCGCGGGAGAAGTTATAGACCTTGGTGCCTGCCGCGCGGGCGATGTACTGCCCCCAGGAGTATTCATAATAGTCGTGGTAGCCGTTCGGAGCGTCGGGAGTCAGCTTCGACTCAAATTCGCCGGAGGCGAGGCTGTCGCCGATGCAGCCGATGGTGCGGAAAATACCGACAAAACCGCCGTCGGGAAGCAGGGTGGCAATGGGATTCTCGTTCATAAAGATGACCTACTTTCTGTGTCAGTTGACAAATACACCCTTTTTGGGGGAGACGTTGATGAAAACCAGCCCGCAGAGGAAGACGACCGTCCCGATAATGACGTAGGCCGTGATGGGCTCGTGCCAGAAGATAGCCGCCCAGATCAGGGCAAAGATGGCGCAGCTGTTCTGGATCATGCCGGAGACGACCAGGGAGAGCTTCTTGAGGGACTTTGCGACCAGCAAAAACGCGCCGCCGGTGATGATACCGAGACCGATGAGCGCGAGAAGCGAGGAAAGACGGAAGGAAGAGAATTCCCCGACCTCCATCCCCATCGGCACGGCGGCGATCAGCGCGCCGACCAGGAAGACAGAGAGGTTCATATCGGTGGAGGGAAGAGTTTGCATGCGCATTTTCTGGGAGAGAATAAAGGCGGCGGCACCGATGGCGGAGAAGACGAATA
>JAKSPX010000152.1 GCA_024404415.1 Clostridia bacterium
AAAAACGCTATTTCCATGGGGCCTATCTCATCTCGGGCCACGTCCCCACCCATGATCTCTCGCCCGATGGGAGCGACAAGGTCTTTAAGACCAAGGCGGGCAACATCGCCATCAACTGCGCAGTGGACGACGGCGGCAGGCTCGCCTGCCTCTCGCTTGAAAACGGAAAAGTGGTTTACGCATAATATAGAGGAGGATACATCATGAAGTACGAACTTTTTGAAAAAAGCACCTTTTCGGCGGCGGATTTCCTTACGGAATGTGAAGGCAAAGCCCTGAAGACCGCGGCCATCCAGAAGGCCATCGACAGCGCCTTCCTCGCGGGCGGCGGCACGGCTGTTGTGCCGGAGGGCGTTTACCCGGTCGGCACCATCCGCTTGAGATCCAACGTCCGCCTGCTTCTGAAAAGCGGCGCTATCCTCGAAGGCTCCCGTGAGCCGGAGGATTATTACGTTGCAGACGACGCGCTGGAACCCTACGATCCTTCGTGGGAGAGAGTTGACAAGTGGCTCCCTCCGGCAGAGCGCACCGGCGAATACAATATGCTCCATTCGCCGCTTTCCCGCTGGCACCGCGGCCTCATCAAGGCTATCAACGCCGAGAATATCTCCATCGTCGGCGAAGAAGGCTCCTTCATCGACGGGCGCGACTGCTTTGACAAAAAGGGTGAGGAGCACTACCGCGGCCCGCACGCCATCAACCTGAATTTCTGCAAGGACGTCGAGTTCTCGGGCTATTCCATCCGCAACAGCGCCAACTGGGCGCACTCCATCTGGTTCTCCGAAAATATTCATCTGGATAACATCAAGGTCTACGGAGGCCACGACGGCGCGCACTTCAAGGGCTGCAAAAATATCCTCGTTGAAAATTCGGAGTTCTACACCGGTGATGACTGCGTCGCGGGCTTCGCAGACGTGGATTTCGAGGTGAGGAACTGCGTCCTCAATACCGCCTGCAGCGCCTTCCGCATCGGCGGCACCCACCTGCGCTTCCACGACTGCAAGGTCTTTGCCCCGGCGAAATACGTCTTCCGCGGCAGCCTTTCGGACGAGGAAAAGCGCAATCACGTCCCGTCTTCGCCCAAGAAACGCTACAATATGCTGAGCCTCTTCACCTATTATGCCGATAACTCAGTCGAGATCCCCGTCCAGCCGGGCGATATCCTTCTGGAAAACATGACGGTGGACGGCGCCGACCGATTCTTACATTATAATTATTCCGGCAACGAGACCTGGCAGAGAGCCTGCCCGCTGGCTTCCATCAGCTTCAGGAATATCGAAGCGAAGGATATTCTGCTGCCTTTGAACATCTACGGCGACGAGAAGACCCCGATCACCGCCACCTTTGAGAATTGCTCACTTGCCTTCAAGGAAGAGGGCAGACGCGGCGCGAGAGTCCACGCAGCCTACGCCGAAAAGCTGGCCTTCAAAAACGTGAAGGTCACCGGCCGCGACGACGAGCCGTTCGTCAAGTGCTTCAAGCCATGCGGCGAATTCGTTTTTGAAAACGCCGACATCAAGGGCGAAAAGAGAGTCGAGACCGACGAGGAATTCGTCGCCACCCCGATCTAAAAGGAGATGTCCCCAATGAACAAATATGAAAGCATAAAAGCAAAGCTGGCATCTCACGAGCCTATCACCATGGGCAACTGCATGGTGCTCGGAAGCCCCTTCATGCTTGATGCCTTTATCGACATGGACTGCGTGCTTCTCGACAAAGAACACGGCATTTACGGCACCGAGGAGCTGATTCCGCTCACCATGCGCTGCCGCGAGCTCGGCATTCCTTCGATCATCCGCGTGGAGGATAGCCAGTATCACCTCATCGCCAAGGCCATCGACCTCGGCGCGGACGGCATCATGCTCCCGCGCACCGAAACCGTTGAGCAGGTGAAGACAGCGGTGGAGGCCATGCACTTTTCGCCCATCGGCCGCACGGGCTTCGGCGGCTGGGGCATCCTGCGCGACGGCGAGACCATCCCGGAATTTCAGAAGGGACGTTTCTTCTTCCCGCAGATCGAGTCGGCCAAGGGCCTCAAAGCCATGCCGGAAATGATCGAGAAGTACGGGGAATATATCGACGGTTTCATTATCGGCCCCAACGATTATTCCATCACCATGGGCGTCCCGCGCGACCTTGACCACCCCGTGATGATCGAAGAGATCCGAAAGGTCTTTGAGACCTGCAAAGCCGCCGGGATCTCCTACGGCTGCTTCGCGGCGGACGCGGCGCACGCCAACCTCTACGCGGAAATGGGCGCCAACATCTTCTGGATCGGCGACGACCGTACCTATATGAAGCTCGGCATCCGATCCCTCATGGATGGCATCGATATTCTCAAGAAATAATCAAAGAAATAAAAAAAGGCTGTATCAGAATGTTTCTGTCATTGCGAAACCAGTCCGCAGACCGGTTGTGGCAATCCGTCATTCTGATACAGCCTTTTATGCTTATGTTTATCGGAAGTCCATCATGGCTTCCATCATGGCGATGAGGTTTTCCGGCGGGACGTCGCCCGGCACGGCGTGAGTCGGCCCTGCGATCAGGCCGCCCTCGCGGAAGAGTTCAAGGCGTTCGGTGGTGAGGGCTTTGATCTCCTCCGGCGTTTTGGAGGGAAGCTCGGCCTGGGTGCTGATGCCGCCCCAGATGGAAAGCCGTCCCTTGAAGACTTTCTGATAATGGTGGAGGTCGTAGATCTCGGGCTGGAAGGTCTGGTAAACGTCAAGCCCCAGCTCCATCAGATCCTCCAGAACCTCCTGATTGTCGCCGCAGGAGTGCTGGATGACATATCTCCCGGCCTTTTTCACGCGGGAATACATCTTTTCAAGGCAGGGCTTAATGAATTCTCGCCAGTGTCCCGGCCCCATGATCATGCCGTGCTGCTGGCCCCAGTCGTCGCCGAAATAGACGGCGTCGAAGTCGTATTCAAGGGCGATGTCGAGGCATCTGAGGTTGAAATCACAGATGCGTTCCAAAAGCGCATGGGCAAATTCCGGCTCGACGATCATATAGCAGAGCAGATTTTCCATGCCGCAGAGCGTCCATGCACGCTCAAAAAGCGAAAAACCGAGAGACGCGACGGTGAATTTGTCCTTTTTCTGCGTTTCGAGCCACGCACAGTTTTTTCTTATCCACTCCTCCGGGACGGGCGGAAAGGCGTAGTCCTCAAAATCCTCCGGGTCGGGGATCATGAGGTTGTCGATCACGCCGATATCCTTGTCGGCCCCGGTCTTGTTCCAGACCACACCAAACCAGTCGCGGTCGTATTCGAATTTCACCGGCGTCTGCGGGGGAATGAGGTCGGCGGAGGCGGTCGGACTGCCGAATTTTTCGTAGCATTCCTTGCCACCGGGGTAGGCGAAGAGCTTGTCACGCATCTGCCCGGTCAGGGAGCACTGGCAGGGGGGCACGTCGGGATGCGTAAAATTGATGGCGCTGAGTACACGTTCGCGGTCGGTCATGATGAAGACTTCCTTCTGATTATTTTTTTCTGATTGTAGCATATCGCCCGGCGTTTGGCAAGAAAAAACGCAGTAAAGTGAGGAGTGAGGAGTTACGCACCTCTTGAATCACTATGCGTGAAATGGAAAGATAAAAATTAAAAAAATGAAATCAAAAAATAAAAATAATTAATAATATTAAAATGACTATTGACAATATTGAAACAATGTGATATAAAATACTCATGATCGATCAATCTCCAAAAGGAAGGAAAACACCATGGCAAAAGAAGTGAAAATGCTCGCCTCCTGCCCCTGCTGCGGTGGGAAGCTGACTGTGAGCGAGCTGACCTGCGCGGAATGCGGGACCAAAATCAGCGGCAATTTCGCCCTCCCGGCCTTCGCGGGGCTCTCGGAGGAGGCTATGCACTTCGTCGCGGGCTTCATGCGCAACTCCGGCAATATGCGGGACGTGCAGGCGGAACTCAGACTTTCTTATCCGACGGTCAGGAAGATCCTCGACCGCGTGGCGCTGGCGTTCGGCGCGGCGCCGCAAACGGATGGCGAGCCCGACGCGGAGCGGTGGACGAGGCGCTCGAAATGCTCAAAAAGAAGTGAGGGAAGACTATGAAGGATACCATCATCAGCGTTTTAGATATGTATAAAGAGGGGCAGATCGGCCCCGAAGACGCGGAAAAGCTCATCGCCGCGCTCTGGGACGGCGGGGAAGAGGCTTCTCTTCCGTGGGACAACGACAACAAGCTCCGGGTCGTCGCGTACCGCGGGAGAAGACTGGTCAAAAGAGGCGAGGCCGGGGACAAGCTCTTCGAATTGAGGCTGGACGGCGCGCCGCAGGGGGATATCGAGTGCTGGGGCAGTGCCACCATCCAGGGCTCGGTGAACGGCAACGTCACCGCGGGCGTCTCGGTCTCGGTCGAGGGCGCGGTCGCCAGGCAGGTCAATGCCGGGACCAGCGTCACGATCGAGGGCGACAACTATGCGCCCGTCAGCGCCGGGACGGACGTGACGGTCAACGGAGATAACTACGGGCCGCTGAACGGCGGAATGAACGTCACGATCAACGGCGGCGATAACTGCCCGCCGAACGGCGAGCCTTTGCGGGAAAATAACGGCTTTGATTTCGGCAGTATCGGCGATTTCGTCAACCGCACCGTGCGCTCGGCTATGCAGACGGCGGAGGGAGCCGTACATTGGGGGATGGGGAAAGCCCGCAAAGCCGCAGTGCGGGTGGAAAAATCGTGGAAGAACGACGGTTTCCACATGGAAACGCCCCCGGTTGACGGTATCGAGGTGGTCGTCCGCAAAAACG
>JAKSPX010000153.1 GCA_024404415.1 Clostridia bacterium
CTATAAGCACACCCTCGAGCTCGCCGACGTCCTCGGCGCGAAAGCCTTCCGCCTCTTCTCCTTCTTCATGCCGAAGGATAAAGACCCGGAGATCTACCGCGACGAAGTCCTCGAGCGCATGAGCCACTTTGCAGACGTTGCCAAGGGGTCGGATATCATGGTCTGCCATGAGAACGAAAAGGGCATCTACGGCGACATCGCCCCCAGATGCAAGGTCATCTACGAGGCTCTCCCCTCCATCGGCGCCATCTTTGACCCCGCGAACTACATCCAGTGCGGTCAGGATACCCCGGCGGGCTGGGAACTGGTCGGGAAATACGTCAAATATATGCACATCAAGGATGCGCTTGCCGACGGTCACGTCGTTCCGGCGGGCAAGGGCATCGGCCACCTCCCCGAGCTTCTGAAAAAGTACGCCGCGCAGGGCGGAGAAATGCTCACCCTCGAGCCGCACCTCACCGTCTTCAAGGGTCTTTCCGACCTGGAACGCGAGGGCGAACGGAGCGCCGTCGGCGGCTACGCCTATGCTAACGCCCGCGAAGCCTTCTCCGCGGCTGTCTCCTCCCTCAGAGAAATTATCTAAGCGATTACGTACCATCCCTGTCATTCTGAGCGTCAGCGAAGAATCCTTTCATACATCCCGGTGGAAAGATCCTTCACTGCGTTCAGGATGACAGGTAATTTTGTTCTTCGCCGTGCTTCTTCATGTTCATTAATCCTTAACTCCTCACTCCTCAATCCTAACTCCTCACTTCTCCCCGTCCTCTGAAAACTGAAAACTCAACATAGGAGTATCATCATGAAAGCTCTTCTCTTAGGCGGTATCTCCCCCACCGCCACCTCCGCTGAAGCATTTGATAAAGGCGACAGTGAATCGCTCTTCCACGACGTTCTGCCGCTTTTTGAAAACAAGGATTTCGTTCTCTGTAACCTCGAATGCGCCGTCACCGAGGAGGAAAAGGGCATCGAAAAATACGGCCCCTGCCTCAAAGCGCCCCTCGGCACCGCGCCGCTGCTCAAGGCACTCGGCGTCACCCACGCAGGTCTTTCCAACAACCACGTCTTCGATTTCGGGAAAAAGGGCCTCGCCGATACCAGAAAGGCGCTTGAGGCCGTCGGCATCGCCTATACCGGCGTCGGTGAAAACGCAGAGGACGCACGCCGCGACCTGATCATCGAAAAGAACGGCGAAAAGATCGCCGTCGTCGCCGTCTGCGAGCACGAATATTCCTACGCCCTCCCTGACCGCGAGGGCTGCCGCGGGTTTGACATGATCGACTCGCTCCGCGACGTGCGCGAGGCAAAGAAAAACGCCGACCGCGTCATCGTCCTCTACCACGGCGGCAAGGAATATTCCGCCTACCCCTCCCCGCGCCTTTTGAAGGTCTGCCGCGCCATGGCGGAAGAGGGCGCGGACGTCATCCTCTGCCAGCACAGCCACACCATCGGCTGCTACGAGGAATATAAGGGCTGCCACATCGTCTACGGCCAGGGCAATTTCCACTTCGTCGAGCCCTCCTTCATGCACCCCACGCCCCTCACCGCCGGCTGGGATCACGGCATGGCCGTCACCTATGATACCCTGACCGACGAGATCTCCTTTGATTTCGTCACGACCGACCTCCCCGGCATCCGCCTCGCCCAGGGCGACCTCCTTGCCTCCCTTAAAAAGGGCTTTGAGGAGCGGAACGCCTCGCTTCTTGACGGAAGCTGGAAAAAGGGCTGGGACGCATTCGTCGAGGCCGTCGCGCCGGAATACCTCGCCCGCCTCTCCGAAGCCTTTCAAAAGCAGGAGACGCTTCGTGAGTATAACATCGTCGGGCACTACCTCGACTGCGAGGCCCACCACGACGTTCTGGCCGCTTTATTCCAAACAGCCAACCAAACCAACGAAAAATGAGCGATTTTGCTTGACAAACCCTGAAAATCGTGGTATAGTTCCGTCATATATGGATCAAAGGCAGTGATGAAGTCAGCCCCTTTGCACCACTTGTGTTCCAGAGAACGACCGTCAGCGGCTGGGAGCGGTCGGCACGAGGCAAAAGGCGGCATTTCGCTTCGGAGCCGGGTCTGTGAAAGATTTTCGAGTAGCGGATCCCGGGCGCGTCCCGTTACAGGCGGCAAGAAGTGCCGGCCCACGTGCCGGAATTCGGGTGGTACCACGGAAGAGATGCTCAAAAGAGTCACTATGCTCCCGTCCTGAAATCAGGGCGGGAGATTTTTTTAGTGAAGAGGTCATAGGAAGATCATAAAGTGAGGAGTTAGGAGTTAGGAGCGAGGAGTTGAATCACGTCCCTCGTCTTCTGAAAACTGAATACTGAAAACTGAAAACTCTTCTCAGCCAAATCGCTTATTACGCAATCGCGTATATATAAAAAATCCAACCAGAAAGGATCAGATACACATGATGGATGAAAAACTGCAGGCCATTCGGAATGAGATCGAGGCGGGGATCGAAAATTTCGATTCCTCCAAGGCTCTCTACGAATTCCGCAAGGTCTTCTTGGACAACCGCGACGGCAAGATCGCGGGTCTCATGAAGATGCTCCGGGACGTTCCGAAGGAGGAACGCCCCGCCCTCGGTAAGGGCATCAACCAACTCAAGGAGAGGGCGATCGACCGCTTCACCGCGATGGATGAAAAGATCCACGCGCTCGAACTGGAACGCAAGAACGCCTCCGAGAAGATCGACGTGACCCTCCCGGCCGCCGAGATCCGCACCGCCTCCCTCCACCCCGACACGCTCATTGAAAACGAGCTGATCGACATTTTCGCCTCGATGGGCTTCGAGATCTACGAAGGCCGCGAGATCGAAAACGACTACTATAACTTCACCGCACTCAATACCCCGAAGGACCACCCCGCCCGCGACATGCAGGATACCTTCTACGTTTCGGACGAATTCCTTCTCCGCACCCAGACCTCGGCGGGCCAGATCCACGTCATGGAGGCCAAAAAGCCCCCCATCAAGATCCTCTCCCCCGGCAAGGTCTTCCGTTCCGACGATGACGCGACCCACTCCCCCATGTTCACCCAGATGGAAGGTCTGGTCGTCGACAAGGGCATTTCGGTCTGCGACCTGCAGGGCATGCTCGACACCTTCTCCCAGAAGATCTTCGGCGAAGGCGTGAAGACGCGCCTCCGTCCCTCCTACTTCCCGTTCACCGAGCCTTCGGTGGAGGTGGACGTCTCCTGCTTCGCCTGCGGCGGCAAGGGCTGCAAGCTCTGCAAGGGCACCGGCTGGATCGAAGTTCTCGGCGCGGGCATCGTCAACCGTCATGTTTTGGAAAACTGCGGCATCGACCCGGACGTCTATTCCGGCTTCGCCTTCGGCATGGGCGTGGAGCGCATCGCCATGCTGAAATACGGCATCAACAACATCAAGACCCTCTTCGAATCCGACACCCGCTTCGCCGCACAATTTCGAGACTAAGCTCGCTTGAAAGGAGAAAAACGATATGTTAGCACCACTCAGTTGGTTGAAAGAATATGTGGATATTGACGTATCCGCCAAAGAATTAGAAGCCAAATTGTTCTCCGCGGGCTTTGAAGTCGAAGAAGTCATCGAGCTCGGGAAAGATATTTCGAATGTCGTGGTCGGCCTCGTTGAAAAATGCGAGCCCATCCCCGACACCCACATCCACGTCTGTCAGGTGAACTGCGGCGATAAGGGCACCTTCCAGATCTGCTGCGGCGCAGATAACGTCTGTGTCGGCGGCAAATTCCCGGTCGCCCTCGTCGGCGCGACCGTCTACGCCACCGCCAAGGATCACGTCACGGTCGAAGGCATCATGACCATCAAATCCGGCAAGCTCCGCGGCCAGATCTCCGACGGTATGCTCTGCTCGGGCACCGAGCTCGGCGTTTCCGAGGAGATGTTCCCCGGCGCGGGCTATAACGGCCTTCTCGTTCTGCCGGAAGACGCCGTACCCGGCGAAGACGTCAAGCCCATCGTCGGCCTCGATGAATCCATTTTCGATATCTCCATCACGGCCAACCGCCCCGACTGCCAGAGCATCATCGGCATGGCCAGAGAAGTCGCCGCCGTTTTGAAGAAGCCCTTCAAGATGCCCGCCGTGGATTATGAAGTAAACGGCAAGGACCTCGATTTCGACATCGCGGTCGAAGCGCCCGACCTCTGCCCGCGCTACATCGGCCACTACGTCTCCGACGTGAAGATCGGCCCCTCCCCGGCCTGGATGCAGAGAAGACTCAAGCTGGTCGGCATCAACGCCATTTCCAACGTCGTCGACATCACCAACTACGTCCTCAAGGAATTCGGCCAGCCGATGCACGCCTTCGACCTCAAGGATCTGAATGAAAAGAAGATCATCGTCCGCCGCGCAAAGAAAGGCGAAGAGATCGTCACGCTGGATGAAAAGACCTTCTCTCTCAACCCCGAAAACCTCGTCATCTGCGACGGCGAGCGCCCGGTCGCCCTTGCGGGCATCATGGGCGGTCTCAATTCCGAGATCAAGCCCGACACCACCGACGTCCTCTTCGAAGCCGCCAAGTTCGCGCGCGACAGCGTCCGCAAGACCTCCCGCGCCCTCGGCCAGAGCTCCGATTCCTCCTCCCGCTTTGAAAAAGGCGTGGACGAATATTCCACCGAAATGGGCATGAAGCGCGCCCTGCACCTCATCGAGGAGCTCGGCTGCGGCAAGGTCTCGGCCTTTGAAAAGCGCGTCGCGGTCAACCCGACCATCGCCGCCCGCCCGCTGACCGTGTCACTTCAGAAGATCGACGAGATCCTCGGCGTCCCGGT
>JAKSPX010000154.1 GCA_024404415.1 Clostridia bacterium
CGATAGCACCGCGGACCTGCTGGTCAGCGTGACGGGAGTCAACACCCAGCTTGACGTGAACTTCGACAGTTTCGTCAAACTTCGCTTTGGCGGTCTGGCAAACGAGGTCAATGGCCTCGGAAACTTCGTACTGCTTGGTCTTTTCGTAGCTCTTTACGCTATCAACATATTTTTTACCGTGAAACACGTTATTTCCTCCTCATAGTGGTTTATTCGGGTCTTAAAATGATTTGACCCTCCCACTGTATTGTGTGTTAGTCGTCGACGACGACGCCCATGCTGCGGCAGGTACCGGCGATCATGCTCATCGCAGCTTCGATGCTGGCGGCATTGAGGTCGGGCATTTTCTTTTCGGCGATCTCGCGGACAGCGTCCTTGGAGATGTGGGCGACCTTGTTCTTGTTCGGGACGCCGGAACCGGATTCGATGTTGCAGGCCTTCTTGATAAGCTGGGAAGCCGGCGGGGTCTTCGTGATGAAGGAGAAGGAACGGTCAGCGTACACGGTGATGACGACCGGGATGATGAAGCCGATGTTGGCCTTGGTACGCTCATTGAATTCCTTGGTGAAGCCCATGATGTTCACGCCGTGCTGGGAAAGGGCGGGGCCGACCGGGGGAGCCGGAGTTGCCTTGCCCGCGGGGATCTGTAATTTTACGTAACCGACGATTTTCTGTGCCATCGGATATTACCTCCTAAATTTTCAGGTTATTCAATTGGCTCAACCTGATCGAGCGCTAATTCAACGGGAGTCTCGCGTCCGAACATGGAAACGATCACGCGGACGAGATCCTTCTCGATGTCAATCATATCCACATTGCCGATGAACCCATCCAGCGGGCCGTCGATAATGCGCACACTGTCATCAACACTGTAAGCAATGTTGATTTCGGGCTTTTCCATGCCGAGGGAGAAGACTTCCTCATCGGAAAGGGGAACCGGCTTGGATTCGGGACCGACAAAGCCCGTCACGCCGCGCGTATTGCGCACGATGTACCAGCTTTCGTCGTTCATGACCATTTTGATGAGAACGTAGCCGGGGAAGAGCTTGCGCTCCACCTGCTTTTTCACGTTGTCAGCGCCGATTTCTTCTTCCATGATGGTCGGGATCATCACGGCGTGGATCAGAGCCTGCAATTTGTGGTTGTCCACCGTTTTTTCAATGGTAGCTTTGACCTTGTTCTCGTAACCGGAATAGGTGTGGACCGCATACCATTTTGCGTTGTTTTCAGCCATGACCTCTGTAACCTCAGGCTACCAGCGTGCGCAGCAAGCTGATCCCGTAGCTCAGAATCGCGTCGAGGATCCAGATGTACGCGCCGACGACCAGGACCATCACAATGACGATCAGGGTGTTCTTGAGGGTCTGATTCATGGTCGGCCAGGTGATCTTTTTGATTTCGTTGATGATGTCGCGGAACCATTTGCCGATTCTCTTGAAGATGTTGGGCTTTTTCTCCTTTTTGGGAGCAGCCTTTTCGACCTTCTGGACCGCCTTCTTTTCGGTGTTGTCTGCCATCCGTGTCACCCTTCCAATCTTACTTCGTTTCTCTGTGAACGGTATGCTTGCGGCAGAAACGGCAATACTTGCTCATTTCCAGTCTGTCGGGCGTGTTCTTCTTGTTCTTGATGGTGACATAGTTGCGCTGCTTGCATTCCTGGCACGCGAGAGTAACTTTGACTCGCATTTTTCGGCACCTCCTTAAAAATTTGCCTCCCTGCATAAGATTTAGGGCCCTGCTGCCTATTTTCAGGCGCAAAAAAAGAAGCCCTTCACAGGTAATCAAAATTATACCACAGGGCTTCTTATTTGTCAAGCATTTATTTGCGCTGTTACGCATTTGCGCGATTACGCTTTTTGTTGCTGTCATTCTGAGGAAGCGCAGCGACCGAAGAATCTTTTCATCTATTGCGGGAGAAAGATCCTTCGCACTGCGTGCTCAGGATGACAATGAGGTACTTGCACGGGATCGCTCGTTATTTCAGATTCAGCGTGCCGTTGGCCGCGCCGGAGAGATAGGCGTTGATGAACCCGTCGAGGTCGCCGTCCATGACCGCGTTGATGTTGCCGTTTTCAAAGTCGGTGCGGTGGTCCTTGACGAGAGTGTAGGGCATGAAGACGTAGGAGCGGATCTGGCTGCCCCATTCGATGAGCTTCTGCTCGCCCTTGATGTCCTCGATCTTGTCAAGGTGCTGCTTGATCTTGATCTCGACCAATTTGGAACGGAGCATACGCATGGCGACTTCGCGGTTCTGCACCTGGCTTCTTTCGTTCTGGCAGGCGACCACGATGCCGGTGGGGATGTGGGTGATGCGGATGGCGGATTCGGTCTTGTTGACGTGCTGGCCGCCCGCGCCGCTGGAACGGTAGGTGTCCACGTGCAGGTCTTCGGCTCTGATCTCGACCGAAACGTCGTCGCCGATGTCGGGGGTGACTTCCACAGCCGCGCAGGAGGCGCGGCGGCGCCCGGAGGCGTCCAACGGGGAGACGCGGACGAGGCGGTGGATGCCCGCTTCGCTCTTGAGGTAACCGAAGACGTTCTCACCCTCGACCATGATGGAAGCGCTCTTGATGCCGGCTTCATCGCCGTCCAGATAGTCGACCGTCTTGTATTTGAAGCCTTTTCTTTCGCAATAGCGGCAGTACATGCGGTAAAGCATCTGGGCCCAGTCCTGTGCCTCGGTGCCGCCCGCGCCTGCGTGGAAGGAGACGATGGCGCTGCAGTTGTCATATTCGCCGGAAAGCAGGGTCTCGAGTCTCTTCTTCTCAATGTCCTCGGTCAGGGAGGCGAAATCGCCCTCGACCTCGGGGAGGAGCGACTCGTCGTCTTCCTCGTCGGCGAGGAGGATGAGGGTCAGGAGGTCGTCCTGACGGCGTAAAAGCGCGTTGTAGCTTTCGATCTTGCGCTCCAAAACCTTGGTGCGGGCCATGACCTTCTGGGAGTTTTCAAGGTCGCTCCAGAAATTCTCGCCTTCGGACTGCTTTTTCAGGTCGGCAAGCTCTTCCTCGGCGGCCGCGATGCCCAGAGAAACGCCCAGCTCCTTGATGGAGGGCAGCAACGCGTTTGTTTTCAGTCGGTATTCATCGTATTCGATCATATCTCATAAACCTCACGGAGAAAATTTCAGTACTTTATATTATACACAATTTCCGGGCGTTTGTAAAGGGCTTCTTTATGAAGCGAGGAGTTAGGAGTGAGGAGGGAAAGTTTTCAGTTTTCAGTATTCAGTTTTCAGGAGAACGGAAGCCTCTCGTGTTGGGAGCGGCTTATCAGTCTACCGTCTTGGGGGAGGTGTGCAGTTACGGGCCAAATCTACAGAAGGAGTTATGAGAATACTGCGAATAGTAAAAGTCTGCTTACTACAGGCTTTTACTCCTTCAGTCTCGCTTCGCTCGCCAGCTCCCTCAGTGAGGGAGCCTTCCGGCATAGCGCTAAAACGCTAAATCGCTTTCTGCGTAATCGCGTAACCGCGCAAAGTTCTCTCAAAACGACAAAATCGGTCATCTGCCGAAATAAGTGACTGGATATTCTTCGGATGCCGAGAGGAATGAACCGCGGAGGCCTTCGGAGAGGAAGGCTTCGCCGGAATCGGTCAAAAGGACTACCTCGAAGCCGTCCTCGGCGCCGTACTTCCTATAATACTCCATGGCCCTGTCCTTCCCCATGACGAATAAGGCGGTGGAGAGCGCGTCGGCCATGGTGCCGTCACGCGAGATCACCGTCACCGAGGTCAATTCGTTTCTGGCGGGCACGAGCGTCCGGGGGCCGAGGATATGGTGATAGATTGCCCCGTTTTCCTCAAAATACCGCTCGTAGGCTCCACTGGTGATGATATTCGTGTCGGAAAGCGCGAGCATCAAGGCGTTGCCGCCCTCGGGCGAACGGATGGCGACTTTGAAAGGCGCGCCGGATTTGTCGCCGATCAGCCGCACGTTGCCACCGAGGGACAAAATGCCGCTTTCCAACCCGGCGTCCCGGCAAATCTCGGCCAACCTGTCGCCCGCATACCCCTTGGCGACCGCCCCGAGCGTGATCTCGAACCCTTCTGGGAGGGAAATCTCGTTATTTTTTATGGAAATACCGTGATAATCAATGTGGGGTTTTAAGGCCTCCAGCTCATCTTCCGACGGCACACGGTATTTCTGATCGACAAAGCCCCATAATTTGACGGCGGGATATAAGGTCACGTCCAGCGCACCGCCGGTCTTGTCGCCGAGCTCAGCGGCGCGGGAGAGGAGGGCGGCAAGCTCTGTATTTTGAATGCTTTCGCCGTCTGCAAGGGCCTGAAGCGTCTCGCCTTCGGCGTCCAGAAGCGTTTCGAGCCGGAAAAGCTCCTCTTTGGCGGCGGAAAAGGCCGAAGAAGCCTTCTCTCCCGATAATTTGAAGATGACGGCGGTGTCCATGGCGAAGGGCGTCTCGTCAACGCCCTTGCTCCCGCAGGAGGAGAAAAGAAGGGCCAGAAGTGAGAATAGGAGACACAAGGAGACGATGCGCCGCATAAAGCCCCTCCTTTCAATAAAATATTATAAATAAGTATAACAATAATAAAAGCTGCTGTCAATCGCCGTGATTCCGTTCCCGGTCGTAGTCCTCGGCCTGACGTGCTTTCGCTTCCAGATAGGATTTTACCAGCATTTCATACTGCGCCTTTTTCACCGGATCCCGCTCGCGCCGCAGGCGTTCCTCCATGCGCATCCGCTCCGGCCCGTCGCAGGG
>JAKSPX010000155.1 GCA_024404415.1 Clostridia bacterium
AACGATGAAGTCAGGCTCGAAATCCTTGAGCTCTTCTTCGGTGGGCTTGATGAACATGTTGCGGACAAAGTGAGCCTGCCACGCCACTTCCATGATGAAGCGGATCTTCATGCAGGTGTCCTTGTTGGCGCCGCAGTAAGCGTCGACGACGTAGAGCTTCTTGTCGGAGAGGGCCTTGGTGGCGATCTCTTTGCAGGCCTTCCAGGTCTCGATGGAAGCCGGATGGTTGTCGTTCTTGTAGCCTTCGGAAGTCCACCAAACGGTGTCCTTGGAATTCTCGTCCATGACGATGAACTTGTCGCTAGGGGAGCGGCCGGTGTAAACGCCGGTCATGACGTTGACAGCGCCGAGCTCGGTGAGCTGACCCTTGTCAAAGCCTTCCAGTTCGGGCTTCATCTCTTCTTCGAAGAGAAGCTCATAGGAGGGATTGTAGACGATCTCTTTGGTACCGGTGATGCCGTACTTGGTAAGATCAATGTTTGCCATTATACTTTACCTCTTTCTTTTTTGAATGTCGCCTGTGCCCCCATTAGGATTCATCTCTATCAATATTCTATTCATCTGAGCACAAACCGATTTCTGTCCCTATACTATCAAATTTTCGAAAAAAAGTCAATGCCAATTCGCAAGATTTTGCGTGCGATATCGTCTCTTCTCTCTTGCACTTTTCCCAAAGGGGGTGCGGGAAGCGAATAAAAAGTTGACATGGGAGCGCCAAAACGGTATAATATTATAATCGGTTCAGTATAGATCGACATACGCGGCAGATTTGCCTGAAAGGATCCGCCCCGGGTTTTCGGGTGCGAAACTATAGATATGGAAGAACAGAAACCGCTTTCTCATAATAAAGAGCGCATCGCCTCGCCCGACGCAGGGCTTTTTGAATGGGCCGAAACCATCGTGGTGTCGCTCGTTTTCATCCTCCTTTTCTTTACGTTTATCCTGCACACCAATACGGTGGTCGGCGGGTCGATGAACCCGACCCTCACCGAGGGCGACCGCCTGTTTGTGAATAACCTCGCCTACGATCCGCGCCCCGGCGACATCGTGATCGTGGCCAAGAAGACCTTCCGCCCCAAGCCCATCGTCAAGCGCGTCATCGCCGTCGGCGGCCAGACCGTGGACATCGACTTTGAGACCCACGAGGTCTTTGTGGACGGAGTGAAGCTCGACGAGCCCTACATCAACGAGCCGACCGCCCGCTCCTACGACGTGGAGTTCCCCCTGACCGTGCCGGAGGGATCTGTCTTTGTGATGGGCGACAACCGCAACGCCTCGGATGACAGCCGCGATTCGGCTCTCGGCTGTGTCGACAGAAGATATATCCAGGGCAGAGTAGTCCTGCGCTACTGGCCCTTCCGCTCCTTCGGCATCGTCCGAAGGGAAGCCATAGGAGGCTGACCATGGAAGAAAACACCCTCCATATCAACTGGTACCCCGGCCACATGGCGCGCACCAGGCGCGAAATGGCCGAAAAACTCAAATCGGTGGACGCAGTAGCCGAGGTGCTCGACGCGCGCATCCCCGGCGCGAGCCGCAACAGCCTCCTCGACGAGCTGGCAAAGGGCAAGCCGCGGCTCCTGATCCTCAACCGCACCGACCTCGCCGATCCCAAAGAGACGAAAAAATGGAGCGAATACTACCGCTCGAAAGGCTTCGGCGTGATCGAATCCGATTCCAAGAGCGGCGCGGGCGTGAAAAGCTTCCTCCCCGCCGTCAGAGCGCTTCTGAAAGAAAAGATCGAGCGCCTTGAAGGAAAGGGACAGGCCGGAAGACGCCTGACCGTGATGATCATGGGCATCCCCAACGTCGGGAAATCCTCCTTCATCAACCGCGTCGCGGGCCGAAAAGCCGCCAAGACCGAGGATCGCCCCGGCGTGACGCGCAATCTGAACCTCATCGCGCTGGACACCAACATCTCTCTTTTGGATACCCCGGGTATGCTCATGCCCAAGATCGAAAGCGACGCGCAGGGTTTCCTTCTTGCCTATACCGGCGCCATCCGCGACGACGTGGTGGACATCGAGACGCTCGCGGCCAACCTGCTCGTGACCCTTTCGGAGCGCGTGCCTGAGGCCGTGAAGACACGCTACAAGGTCGCGCGCGGCGACGCGGAAAATATGTATGATCTTTTGGAGCTCGCGGCGAAAAAACGCGGCTTCCTCATCTCCGGCGGAGAAGGGGACATGGAGCGCATCTCGCGCATCCTTCTCGACGAATTCCGCGGCGGCAAGCTCGGGAGAGTGACGATGGAAGCGTGCGGAGAGTAACGCGGTTACGCGACTACGCTATTACGCGGTTACGCACCATGCTCCTCATTTGTCATTGCGAGGGAGCGAAGCGACTGTGGCAATCCGTCTTCCCTGCGGTTGCGCGATTACGCTATTACGCGGTTACGCACCATGCTCCTCATTTGTCATTGCGAGGGAGCGAAGCGACTGTGGCAATCCGTCTTCCCTGCGGTTGCGCAACCGCGCAAAAGCGGAAAGCGTAATCGCTGAAAAGGAATCAACTATGATGAAATCGACCAAACCTACCGATCTCTGGATATACGAACGCGCGGCGTGGGCGGAAGGGTTTTCGCCGGTCGCGGGGACCGATGAGGCGGGGCGCGGACCCTTGGCGGGGCCGGTCTTCGCCGCGGCGGTCATCCTGCCGCCGGAGATCGACATTCCCGGCCTCAACGACTCTAAAAAGCTCACCGAGGCAAAACGCGAGGCGCTTTTCCCGGTCATCACCGAAAAGGCGCTGGCCTATGCCATTGCCGAGGCAAGTGTGGAGGAGATCGAGGAACTCAATATCCTTCACGCTGCCCAGCTTGCCATGCGGCGAGCCGTGGAGGCTTTGCCGATCAAGCCGGGCATCCTCCTCATCGACGGCAATTATTCCGACGGCTTCGGTCTTCCCGAAAAGACCATCGTCAAGGGGGATTCCCTCTCGGCCTCCATCGCGGCGGCCTCCATTCTTGCCAAGGTCGCACGAGACCGGAAAATGATCGAATACGCCAAGGAATATCCCGACTACGGCTTTGAAAAACACAAGGGCTACCCGACCGAGGCGCATTACGCGGCCATCCGGGAGCACGGGGTGACGCCCATCCACCGCCTGAGTTTTTTGAAAAAGATACATTGATATGGAAAGAAAACTGCTCGGCCGCTGGGGGGAAGCCCTCGCAGCGGAAGAATACCGCAGACATGGCTACAAGGTGGTGGACACCAACGTCCACAGCCGCTTCGGCGAGATCGACCTGATCCTCGAAAAGGGCGGGAAAATGATCTTCTGCGAGGTCAAGCTCCGCAAGGACGATCATTTCGCCGAGGCCAGAGAATTTGTGAACGCCGCGAAACAGCAGAAGGTCGTCAAGACTGCTTTGTTCTGGGCGGCCAACACCCTCGGAAAAGAGTGCGAAATGCGCTTTGACGTGGCGGAGATCTATGCGCCTCTCGGCACGGCGACCGCCAAACCAATCGTCCATATTCTGGAAAATGCTTTCGGAACGGAGTGAAAACCATGCAGAAACGCTATTTTGACCTGCACACCGACACCGCTTCGGTCATGTTCGACCAGGGCAAGAGCCTTGCGGAGAATGACCTCCACGTCGACCTGAAAAGAGCGGAAAAATTCGAATACGTCCCCTTCATGACCCTCTTCTCGGACTGCTCGCGGATGGATATGACCGGGCGCTACGAAGCTCTGATGGAAAACCGCGCAAAGGAGACCGCGGGCCGCGTGGCCTTTGTTGTCACAAGGAAAGAATACGAAGAAGCGAAAATAGCGGGGCTTCGCCCGGCGCTCCACGCCGTCGAGGGAGCGGAGATGCTTCTCTGCTCACTTGAAAAACTCGAAAAGGCTATTCTGGAAGATAAGCTTGTGATGAGCGGTATTTCGTGGAATAACCCCAACGCCCTCTACACCGCCTCCGGTCTGACCGACCTCGGGAGAGACTACGTCGGGATGCTCAACAAGTATCACGTCGCGGCCGATGTCTCCCACCTGAACGACGCCTGCGCCCGCGAGGTGATCGAGCTTGCCGACCGCGTCGTGGCGTCGCATTCCAACGCACGCGCCCTCTGCGACGTCAGGCGCGACCTCCCGGATGACCTCATCCGCATGATCGGGGAGAAGAAGGGGCTCATCGGCCTCAATTTCTATACCGAATTCATAAGCCCCGAAAAAGACAAGCAGACCTTTGATTTCCTCGCCCGCCACGCCACCCGCATCGCGGAGCTCGCGGGTGTGGAGACCCTCGCCATCGGAAGCGACCTTGACGGCTGCATCCTCCCTGCGGATATGAAAGGCGTTGAGGATATGCCGCTTTTCGACGCGGCGCTTGAAAGAGCGGGCTTCTCCGAAAAGGAAGTCGACGATATCTGCGTTGAGAATGCGTTTGCATATTTTCTGAAATAAAGCGATCATAAAAGTGAGGAGTTAGGAGGGAGGAGTGAGGAGTTGGAACGATAAACCGCTCTTTCGCTCAACCGCTGAATCCTCGGAAGCCTCCCCCCTCGGGGGAGGTGGCTTGCGAAGCAAGACGGAGAGGGCGGCGAACAAACTCACTCAGAGGCATTGAAAAATCGGGGACTGCCTTCCGGCCCTCTCAGTCATTTGCTTTGCAAATGACAGCTCTCCCAAAGG
>JAKSPX010000156.1 GCA_024404415.1 Clostridia bacterium
ATCCCGGTGGCGCGGCGGATGTTGCCGAAGGTGCCCTTGTCGATCTCGCGCTTGAGGGTCTGGGTGACCGCGCGCTTTCTCTGGTTGAACATGATGCCGAAGACAAGGCCGCTCTTTTCGGCCGCTTCATTCATTTCGCGGACGGCGGAGGTATAGACGCCGGCGGGCTTTTCGGAGAGGACGTGGAGACCCTTCTTGAAAGCCTTCTGGGCGATGATGGGGTGGAGGTAATGCGGGACGGCGATGACGATGGCGTCGATGAGGCCGCTGTCCATCATTTCGTCCACGTCAGAGAAGGTGGCGAGAGCCTCACCGGCCTTTTCTTTTGCCCAGGCGCGGCGGTCTTCCTTGAGGTCGCAGACGGCGGTGAGCTCGCCCTTCGGAATCTCACCCTTGACGATGCGCTCAACGTGCGCGGAGCCCATGTTGCCGATGCCGACGATACCGATGCGTACTTTATCCATGATATTCGACCTTTCCTTATTGTACTTGTGAGACCATTCTACCACGAAAAGCCTCTCACTTCAAGTCTTTTTTGATATTCTCCCAATAGGCTTTCGCCGCCTGCTCCTGCTTGTTGTCGCCGTATTCGTAGTAGACGGTGTCCTTGAGGATATCCGGGAGATACTGCTGCTTCACCCAATGGTGCGGGTAGTCGTGCGGGTATTTATACCCCTGCTCCCGCTCAAAGCCCGCGCCGTCGGCGTGGACGTTCTGGAGTTCCCTCGGGAAGGGGCCGGTCCTGCCAAGCCGGACGTCCTCCATGGCCTTGTCGATGGACATGACCACCGAATTGGATTTCGGCGCGGTGGCAAGCAGGATCACGGCCTCCGCAAGCGGTAATCTCGCTTCGGGAAGCCCTAACTGTAATGCCGTGTCGACCGCGGCCTTCACGATGGGCAGAGCCTGGGGGTAGGCAAGGCCGATGTCCTCGGAGGCCGAGCAGAGGATCCTGCGGCAGGCGCCGGAAAGATCCCCGGCGGTGAGGAGGCGGGCGAGGTAATGGAGCGCCGCGTCAGGGTCGGAGCCGCGGAGCGATTTCATCAGGGCTGAGACCGAGTCAAAGTGCTCGTCGCCCTCGCGGTCATAGTGCATGGCGCTTTTCTGGGCGCAGGCTGCGGCGTCCTCGGCGGAGAGGAAGATGCTCTGATTCTCGCGGGGAGAGGTGAGGAACATCAATTCGACGGCGTTTAGTGCCTTTCTCACGTCGCCGCCGCAGGCGGTCGAGACGATGGAGGGCACCGTCGGCTCCCACGAAGGGGTGAGGTCCTCTTCCTTCGCCATCAGGCGGATGGCGCGCTCGACGGCGGGCTCGAGGCTTTTGGGCGCGATCTGCTTGAATTCAAAGATGGTGGAGCGCGATAAAAGTGCGTTGTAGACGTAGAAATACGGGTTTTCGGTGGTGGAGGCGATCAGGGTGATGCGCCCGTCCTCCATGAATTCCAGTAAGCTCTGCTGCTGTTTCTTGTTGAAATACTGGATCTCGTCAAGATACAGAAGCACGCCCTTGCGGGTCATCATGGTGTCGAGTTCCGAAATGATATCCTTGATGTCCGAGATGCCGGCGGTGGTGGCATTTAACCGGCGGAGGGTGCGGTTGGTCTTTTCCGCGATGATGCCCGCGACGGTGGTCTTGCCGGTGCCGGAAGGGCCGTAGAAGATCATATTCGGGATGACGCCGCTTTCAATGACGCGGCGGAGGAGGCCGTTTTTCCCTAAAATGTGCTCCTGCCCGACCACTTCGTCGAGCGTTTGGGGGCGGATCTTGTCCGCGAGCGGACGGTAGACGGTCTCATCCATGATCATAACTCGCTCACGAGCGCGCGGAAGATGTTGCCGCGCTCCTCGAAGTTCTTGAAGAGGTCAAAGGAAGCCGAGGCGGGGGAGAGAAGCACCGTCCTGGCGCCCTCCTGTTTGGCAAGGCGGGAGGCGAGCCACACGGCCTCGCGCATATCGTGGGCGCGTTCGCGGCGCAGCTCCGGACCGATGGCGGCGTCGATCTTGTCGGCAGTCGCGCCCATCAGGACGACGGCGGCGCAGGCGGCGTTCACGGGGTCGTGGATCGGGGCGTAGTCGAGGTGCTTATCGTACCCGCCCATGATGCAGACGACCTTTTCGCCTTTTTCGGCGAAGACCGAGAGGGCCGCGTTGGTGCGGGTGGGGCTGGAGTCGATGGAGGAATTGATGTAGCGCACGCCGTCCTTTTCACGCACGAGCTCAAGTCTGTGCGCCACGCCGCCGAAGTGCTCGGCGACCGAGAGGATGGCTTCGACCGGGGCAAGACCCGCGGTCGCGGCGATGGCGGCCATGTAGTTATCAATGTTGTGGCGGCCGGGTAAGAGGATGCGCTCGGCGGAGAAGAGCGTTTCGCCCGCCTGCATGAGGTTCCCATCCTTAAAATACACGCTGCCGTTCCCGCCATCCTTGCCGGAAAGCGAGAAGCCCGCGCGCACGGCACCGGGAGCGGCCTCGAAAGTCGAGGTGATGGGGTTATCAAGATTCACCACCAGACGGTCGCCGGGATGCTGGTGGAGGAAGATATTTTTCTTGGCGGAGATATATTCCTCCATATCCTTATGGATATCGAGGTGGTTGGGCGCGACGTTGGTGACAACGGCGACCGAGGGGGAGCGGCGCATGGTCATGAGCTGGAAGCTGGAAAGTTCCATGACCGCGACGTCGTTTTCACTCATGGTCGGGACAAGGGGGAGAAGGGGAGTCCCGATGTTGCCGCCGAGGTGGGTCTTGAAGCCCGCGGCGGTGAGGATCTTGGAAATGAGGGTGGTGGTGGTGGACTTGCCGTCCGAGCCGGTGATGCCGATGATCTTACACGGCGCGACCTCGAAGAAGACCTCGGCCTCGCTGGTGAGAATGCCCTTTTTGCCCTCGAATTTCGCGGGATGGATGCCCGGGGAACGGAAGATCACGTCGCCCTCGGCGTGTTCGAGGTATTTTTCGCCGCTGACGAAGGCCACCCCGCGCTTGCAGTTCTCAAGCGCCGCCGCGCCCAGTTCGCCGACGGTCTTCTTATCGTAGACCGTGACGCGCGCGCCGTGCTCCAGAAAGTAGGGGATGAGGGGGCGGTTGGAAACGCCGTAGCCGACGACGGCTACCTCTTTGCCGCGGAGAGATTCAAAATATTCGTTGAAAGTCACGTTACTGATGTCCTTTCATCTTGGAATGAGGGGGAGAGAAAGTGAGGAGTTAGGAGTTAGGAGTGAGGAGTTATGAATTGTTGTCACTTCTCACTCCTCAGTCCTCACTCCTCACTGATCATTATTCTACGACCTTGAGCATTTCGTCCCAGACCTTTTCCATGTCCGCGACCATCTTGAACTGGGTGCGGGCGCGGTCGAGGTTCTGGCCTTCGCGGTGGATCTTGAAATAGTGGTCGCCTTCGAGGTAGTCGGTGAGGAAGCGGACGCCGCATTCGAGCGTCATCATCTTGGCGCCGATGGCGAGGGAACGTCTTTCGGCGGGGGTGAGGATGCTTCCGGCTTCTTCGAGGTAGCCGTTTGCAAAGGCTTTGTAGAGTTCAAAGTCCATGGTGACCTTGGAAAGGTCGCGCTCGTCCTCGGCGGCGGGGTTGGCGCCGGAGCGGATGGAGTCGCCGAAGTCGTAAGCGACCAGACCCGGCATGACGGTGTCAAGGTCGATGACGCAGATGGCGCGGCCGGAGGCCTTATCCATGAGGACGTTGTTGATCTTGGTGTCGTTGTGGGTCACGCGGAGGGGCAGCTCGCCCTTTTCGAGCTGGTCGACGAGGGTCTTCGCAAATTCCTTATACTGCATGGCGAAGGCGATCTCGGGCATGACCGAGGCGCGGCGGCACATTTTGTCCTCTTCCACCGCCTTTTCAAAGGCCTCGAAGCGCTTGGGGGTGTTGTGGAAATTCGGAATGGTCTCCTTTAATTCAGAGGCGTCGAAGCGGTCGAGCTGGCGCATGAAGTGGCCGAAGGCGCGGCCGGTCTCAAAGAGCTGGTCGCCGTCCACCACGACGGAGTAGGAGAAGACGTCGGAAATGCGGAGTGTCGTGCGCCAGACGTAGCCTTCCTCGTCAAAGAGGTAGGATTTGCCCTCGCGGGTGGGGACAAGGGTCAGGACCTCGCGCACCGGGTCGCCGCCCGAGAGGATCAGGGCGATGCGGATGTAATTGGTGACGGCGTTCATGTTCTGCATGAGGCCCTGCCCGTCGGTGAAGACGTTCTTGTTGACGCGCTGGAGGATATAATCGTGCACGCCGTCGGCGTCGCGGGTCTCCACAAGGAAGGTATCGTTGATGTGGCCGTCGCCGTAATCGCGCACCGAGGTGACTTTGCCCCGGAGATCAAAGCGGTCGGCCATCGCCTTGACAAATGACGTATCCATGTACATATCTTTTTACCTCAATCTATGTATTGTATTTTCTTTTCAGAAGAGCTTTTCGGGGTAAAGGCCCTCGTCGTGCATCTTTTTGAGGGCGGCGGAGACGGTCTCACGGTCTTCCTTGTAGGTCACGCCGTACCACGCGTCGTGGGAGGAAAGGAGCTTTACGCGGGCGACGCCCTTATCAATGAGATCCTGCGCGGCGGTGGGAAGATAAAATTCGGCCTTTAAGGGGTTGGTCGGGCGCTTCTT
>JAKSPX010000157.1 GCA_024404415.1 Clostridia bacterium
AGACCGGCCAAAAGCGAGCGGAAAAGTGCGCTTTCGCGGCTTCTGTCCGCCCAGACCGAAAGGGAGGTCAATTCGTAATCCAGGGCCAGATCCTCGTCGGTCATGCCGAGCAGGGCGCCGAGGAGATAGGCTGCCGTCCCGGTGCGGTCCGCGCCGCCCCAGCAATGATAATAGATGGGGTAAGCCCGCTCATCGGCAAGAAGGCAGAAGACGCGCCGTGCGCTCTCCTTCTCCTCCAAAAACGCGCCGTAGGCCTGAACGGGGATGTTTTCAAAGCGGATATCCCTTCCCAGTGGGCTTTCGGTGAGCCTCCCGACCGCTTCGGCGCGGAGGTCAAGGTCGGTATGAATATGAATGTCGTCGCAAAGCGCCCTCACGCCCTCTGGCGTGATATGGCAATGGGAATCCATCTCGCTCCCGCGGAAAAGCAGCCCCTGCCGGATGAGCTTCCCCTCTTTGGTCATCCATCCGCCCGCGTCGCGGATGTTGGTGAGGCCGTCGGCTCTGATCCAGCGTGCGGGAGATGCTTCGGTGGTGAAGGAGAAAATCGGGGAATCCTCCACGCGCCAGTAATAGGTCTTCCCGATCTCTAAATTTTCAATTTCCGCCCTCCCCGCTTTCGCCGGGTAGACGCGCGCGTTTTCAAGTTTGGGATCAGCGGCAAGATACAGCCTTCCCATCCCGCAGCCCTCCCAGCGAAAGGAGACGGGGAGCGGGAAGGTCTCGTCCTTTTCGCCGCTGTGGGCAAGGTGCAGCCAGTCCACCGCACCGCCCTCGTGGGCTGTGGGGAGCGTTTGGATGAAATGCTTCTGCACGTCGGTGGAAAGGGGGACAGTCGCCCCGTTTTCAGGTTTCAAAAGGGTGATCAAAGATACAGTACCTCCCCCATGCGTGGAATGTCCGCCTCGATGGCCGGGTCGAGCTTTTTCACCTCGTCCGCCGCGAGGCCCGCGTGGACGTAGCGCCAGGTCTGCTGGTCGTTTCGGGCAGTCTCGTAAAGGTGGGTATAAAGGATCTTTTTCGGGTGGAAATGGGTCATAAACCGCGCAAATTTCTGCGGGAAGTCACCGCGGTCGAGGATGCGGGTGTCCTCGTCCCCCAACCACACATGGGCGAAGACCACGTCGGACGCATCGCACGCCGGGAGATCTTTCGTTTCAAAATCGCGCACATCGGCCGGGAAGACCAGCTTGGGTGCGTTTTCCGCCGTGATGATAAAGCCGAGTTCTTCGGCGCCGGTCCGGGTGCCCGGTCGATAATGCTGGCCCTGGAAGGCCTTTATGGTGAGCGGGCCGATCTTCTTTTCCTCGCCCGCAGCAATGGTCACAAGCCTTTCCGGCGTGAGGCCGAACGAAAGCGCCCTGTCATATAAGAAATCGGGGATCAGCCACGTCATGGGGAGGTCGCGGATGTGTTCCACCGTCTCGGGCTCAAAGTGGTCGCCGTGGTCGTGGGTGATGACCATCAGCTTCACATCCTTTAAGACCTCCGCGAGCTGCTCTCCCGCGTCGGAGAAGCGGTTGCCGTCGCGGAGCGCCACGTCCATTGCCCAATGATAGCCGTTGGTGGAGAATAAATAGGAGGTCGAGTGGATGAGGGAGACCGCCGTGACGTCCTCCGGGCAATCAAACACCCGCGCGGCTTTCCATAATCTCTCGGTGAAGTGCCGCCGGACGTCATCATATAAAGGCGAAAAGAGCGGGAGAGACGCTTTGAGCGTTTTGATGCTTTCAAACATCGCGTCCGCCGCCGGGACAAGGTCTTTATACCTCTCGTATTCGAGCTCGAGGTTGAAGCGGCCGCCGTAGCCTTCTGCGAACGAGGCGGCGTATTCCCAGATGGGCAGGTCATAGCGCCCGAGCGGGAAATGGGTGCTGCCATTGTGGAGCGCGTGTATGTGGGTATGGATGACCCTTTGGAGGAATGCCTTCGGCGGGAGCTTGCTTCTGTCCTCGCGGACGGCCCAGAAATAATGCCCCATATCAAAGCAGATGCCGACCTCGGGGCGGTCAAGCTTCGTGACCAGCCGTGTGACCAGACCGAGGCTGTCGCCCATGCTGCCGTCGGGCATTTTGCGGTTATTTTCCAGCGCGATCCTGACCGGGAGCGATCGCTCTTTTATGTGGTCGGCGAGGGCCTTCAACATCCCAAGGAGCGCATCCTCGCTTCCGACCGTCGGGTGCATCACGACGATCAGTTCCTTTTGCCGTAGGGAAGGTAAAAGGAGGGAAAGCGGGCGGAAAAGGTCGTCGAGCGCCGTCTCGGGAGACTTCGCGCCGCCGTGGACGGTGATGACAAAGCCCGCATCCCACAAAAGTGACGCCGCTTTCATCACGTCTTCGGGGGCGGTATTGCGCGAGATCGCGCGGAGCTCGACGCTTTCGACGCCGGAAGTCTTGAGTGTTTCAAAAAACGGCTGATGATCCCCGTAGGGTGCGCCGCCGTTTACAAGATAGGAAAATGGGAGAGAAACGCCGATCATATATGTCCTCCGTTCAGATCACAAGATTCTGCAAGCGTTCAATCGTCTCGTCTGTGCAGTCCTCAGCCGGGACAAGCTCGATCTTTTCCAGTCGCGTGAGGTGCTCAGTCATGCGTTTGAGCCGCAGGATGGCCTCCTCGCGGTCATTTTCGCCCGGGACGATCACCATGCGGAGCCAGATATCCACGCCTGCGGCCTCTGCAAAACCGAGGAAGGCCAGCACACGCGCGAGGCTTCCGCCCTCTCTCTGATAGCCCTCTTCGGTGAGCGCCTTGACGTCCACAAGCACGGTGTCGGTCTTTTGAAGCAGCCGCTCCACACCGTCCTCCTCCCCTTCCGGGTAATTTCCGTCGGTGAAAAGCGCCGTGTGGTAGCCGCGTTCCTTCAGGAGGGTGAAAAATTCCAGCGCAAAGGGAAGTTCCCGCGCTACCGCGCCGCCTGCCAGCGTCACGCCGCCGCCCCTGCGGAGGGTGGTCTCATAGGGAAAAAGCGTGTAGGCGCATTCTTCGGCGGTCATTTCGCGCGCGCTCCCCTGGGGATAAGGGCATCTCCGGCAGGACATGGCGCATCCGTCGAGCACAAAAAGGCTTCTTAATCCCGGCCCGACACCGCCGACCTGATGGGTGATCTTCAAAACCTGCCCCGTCACGCGCTTTCCTCCTTTTGAAAAAGGGGCCCGAAACGGCCCCTCATGATCTTTATTTTTTCAGACCCGTGCGATAAATGGTCTTGAAGGGGGTGGTGTCGTCGTTCAGCATCTCGACGGAATCCACGCCGACGACCTCCATTTCGGCCTCCCAGCGATCCACCATGCCGACGTCATATTCCACGGGGTGGCATCCGGCCCTGAGGTAGCTCTTGACCGCGCCCTTGCGCCATTCGTCGGTGGTCAGCTCGATGCGATGTACACCGGAGGCGGCGAGGTGGCCGAGGGTGATCTGCGCGAGGTACTTGGCAAGGCCCTTGCCGCGGAAATCGGTGCGGATGCCCACCATGTGCATATCGCCGATGGCCAAACCGTCCTTGTGGAACACGTAGGCCGTCACGGTGCCGATGTGCTCGCCCTGATAGTCGAGGAAGAAAACGTCGCGGTCGAGGCGGATGTCCTTGCGCGCGATAATGGTGTCCTCAAAAGCCTTCACGCCCGCGTCGTCGGCGATGAGGCCGTTTTTGCAGCATTCGCACCACGCAAGCTGGTCTTCTTCGGTCTTATAATTGGAAATGGAATACCCCTCCGGCAGGAGGTTGGTCTCAACGGGCGTGCCCGCCATCCAGTACATTTTGAGCTGTTCCATATTTCGTTTCCTTTCGGCTTTTTGCATTTATGATGCCCATAGTATACCACAGGCCCTGTAAAATTGCAACGCTTCATTTGCCTCTTGCAAAGCGGGCCGACTTCTGTTACTATGATAAAAAACACAGGAGGCATGCTTATGTATCCGAAATACACCGTTTCCGCCCGCGACCACGGGCTCACCGAAGGGGAAGCCTTTCAGACCGCGGCCATTCAGGCGGCCATTGACGACGTTTTCACCCATGGCGGCGGCGAAGTGACCATTCCCGCGGGCCGTTACCTGACCGGCGGGCTTCGCCTGCGCTCCGGCGTGACCCTGCACCTTCTGGAAAACGCCTGCCTGCTCGGAAGTCAGGATCCCGACGACTACGACATTTTAGAGTGCGACACATTGGAGCCCATCCCGCATGACGATCAGCACAAGCGGGCGCTTTCCCGCTGGAACCACGGTCTCATCATGCTGGTGGACGCGGAAAATGTCGCCATCATCGGTGAAAAGGGCTCGGTCATCGACGGGCGCGACTGCTACGACCCCGTCGGCGAGGAGCACTACCGCGGCCCCCACGGCATCCACGCCATCAACTCGAGAAACCTCACCTTCCGCGGCTACACCATTCAGAATACCGGCAACTGGGCGCACTGCATCCTCTCCTGCCGCGCCATCGAAGCCGAAAATCTCACGGTGCTGGCCGGGCACGACGGCTTCCACGTCCGCGCCTGCGAGAATATCCGCGTGGAGCACTGCGTCTTCCACACGGGTGACGACGCCATTGCCGGCTTCGCCGACCTCAACATGGTGGTGCGCGACTGCGAGCTCAATTCCGCCTGCAG
>JAKSPX010000158.1 GCA_024404415.1 Clostridia bacterium
GCGAACGCCGGGCTATCCAGAATGGCAAAGCGCAGGCTGCGGTCGCGTTTATTCCCGGTCAGATCGACCGACTGCACCGCGACGCGGCGGGAGGGGATGCTTTCGGCATACAGGGCGGCCTCCCTGACCAGTTCCTCTTCACTTGAAACCAGCTTTTCCGCCGGGTGGATGTGCCGCACGAAAAGCGGCTCGGAAAGGCGGATGGCGCTCATGACGTCCTTTTCCGCGCTTTCAACGAGACCCGCGCCGGGCGCGAGCTTTTTCACCTTCATACCTCCGAGGCGCATGATCTCCTCCAGCGCGAAATCAAAGGATTCCTCCCGGCAGAAAAAGACGGCTTTAGACATCATAGATAACTCCAATCTTGCCTTCGGCGCTTGCAACAGGGCCGAAGTTATGATAAAATAACGATAATCAACTTTTGAGGATGACGACCATGAAAGAAACGATCTACACCATTCCGATCAGCGAGGCCTTCCACGAAAAGGACGGCTGTCCCTTCTGCCGCCTCTATTCCGAATGCGAGACCCAGTCATTGGACTTTGCCCTCGGCGGCGCCATGATGGAGCCGCACGAAAGGACGCTTTCCAACGAATTGGGCTTTTGCGAAAAGCACTATAACGGCCTCCGCTCGCTTTCCAACCGTCTTTCCCTCGGTCTCATGACCACCACGCATCTGGACGAGCTACTCGACACGGTGCTTTCCGAGGATTTCATCACCGGCAAGGCCTTCATCAATCCCCGCATGAATCCGCAGAAATACAAGGAACAGCTCAAGAAGACTTCTTCTACCTGCTACGTCTGCGACCACATCGAAAACGTCATGAAGCACTATTACACCAACACGGTGCACATGTGGAAGAGCGACCCGGAGTTCCGCGCCCTCTTTTTAGAGCAGGAGTACTTCTGTCTGCCGCACCTGATGCGTCTGGTCTCGGCCGCCGAGGAAAAGCTCTTCGGCAAAAAGGCGTTTCAGGAATTTCTCTCCGAGGCGCTGCCCATCTCCCGCCGTTATGTTGAAACGCTCCGGGACGACGCCAACGCCTTCTGCCTGAGCTTTGACCACCGCAACGCCGGGAAACCGCTCTCTCCCGAGGCCAGAAGCGCCATTGAGCGCAGCTCCATTTTCCTGAACGGCACCGAAAGGAATCGATAAACCGCCATGTTTGAAAAATTAGCCGGTATCTACAAACGCTATCTTGAGCTCGGCGAAGCACTCGCTTCCCCCGCGATCTTTTCCGACCCGACCGAGGCCGCGCGCATCTCGCGCGAGCAGAAGGAATTGGAGGAGCTCGCCGGGACTTATGAGGAATATCTGAAAGCCGATAAAGCCGAGGCCGAGGCATTGGAAATGGCCGCCGACCCGGACGAGGAATTGCGCGCCCTCGCGCTCGACGAAGCCCGGAATGCCAAAGCCTTAAAAGAAGAGCTGACCGAAAAGCTTCGCCTGCTGCTTCTCCCCTCCGACCCCGACGACAACAAAAGCGTCATCATCGAGATCCGCGGCGGTGCGGGCGGTGCGGAAGCCGCACTCTTCGCGGGCGTGCTATATAGAATGTACGGGATGTATTCCGACCTGCACCACTGGAAATTCGAACAGCTCAACGCCAACGAGACCGAGCTCGGCGGCTTCAAGGAGGTCTCCTTCTCCATTGAGGGCGCAGGGGCATTTTCAAGATTAAAATACGAAAGCGGCGTCCACCGCGTCCAGCGTGTCCCGGTGACCGAGGCCAACGGGCGCATCCAGACCTCCACCGTCACCGTCGCGGTGCTCCCCGAGGCGGAGGACGTGGAAGTGGAGATCAACCCCGCCGACCTGCAGATCGACACCTACCGCTCCAGCGGCGCGGGCGGTCAGCACGTCAACAAGACCGAATCGGCCATCCGCATCACCCATCTGCCCACCGGGCTGGTGGTGGAATGCCAGGATGAACGGAGCCAGTATAAAAACAAGGACCGCGCCATGAAGATCCTCCGCTCCCGCCTTTACGACCGGGCGCGTGAGGCACAGCAGGCGGAGATCTCCGCCGAGCGCAGAAGTCAGGTAGGAACCGGCGATCGAAGCGAGCGCATCCGCACCTACAATTATCCGCAGAGCCGCGTCACCGACCACCGCATCAACCTGACGCTTTATAAGCTGGACGCGATCCTGAACGGCGACCTCGACGAGGTCATCGACGCTCTGAAGACCGCCGAGCAGGCCGCGCGTCTGGAAGCAGGTGAATCGATATGACCAAACGCCGCCTTCCGGCAAGTCTGTTGTTCCTCACAGCCGCCTTATTCACGGCCCTGGATCTTTACAAGGCGCTTTCGGCCTACCCCGCGCTTCCCGAAAGGCTCGCGGGTGATCTCGGCAAGCCCATCGCGCTTTTCGTGCCGATCTTATCCTGCGTGGTGTGGATCCTGCTGCTTTTGGCTTCCTTCCGCGCGCGAAGGCTGATCCTGCCCCTCCCCTTCGGAGAGGCCGCCATGACCGCGGCACGCGAGGCGTTGCGGGATATGCTTTCCCTGATGGCCGTCATTTCCGCGGCGGGCTTTTTCACAGCGGAGAGGTTTCTTCTCAACGGGGAGGCCGTCCCCGGCTGGCTTTACGCGCTCTTTTTCTTCGTCATGCTTCTTGCGGCGGCTTATTTTGCCTATGCCGTCCTCCGCATCGCCAAAAAGCACGGCATCCGGGAAAGGGAAGTCACCGAAGCCGAGGCAGAAGCCGCGTGGAACGACTTCGTCAAAAGTAAAAAGTAATATGTTTCGGCGGTCAGCAATGACCGCCTTTTTTTATCCGCTATTCAGCCTCCCCCCATAGATGGGGAAGGGTATTTTATACCTTGAATTTCTTCTGCCACCGCTTAGTCAACCAGACAAAAGCGGAGAAGCTGCCGCGGGTGGTCTCGTCGATCAGCATGGCAAGCCATATACCGGTGATGCCGAGGCCGATGACGTTGCAGAAGAGGTAACCGCAGCCGACGTAGATGAACCACAGCGACATGACCGCCACGATGGCCGTCCAGAAGACGTAGCCCGCCGAGCGGTTGGCCGAGTTGAAGCAATGGTTGAGGGTGCGGGAGAGGTTGATGAAGATCTCAAAGAGGAAAAGCGGGGTCGACATGGCGATGACCTTGGGGTCGTCGGTAAAGAGGCCCATCAACTGTTTATGGAGGGCAAACTGCAAAACACCGAAGAAGATATTGGTGATGGCGAGGTATTTCCAGAGTTTTTTGATGCGTTCCTGCGCCTCGTCGTATTTCTGCGCGCCGATCAGGCGGCCGGAAATGATCTGCCCCGACTGGCCTAAAGCGTTGCCGAAGATCTGCTCATAGGGGTCGATGGTGCCGACGTAGACCTTAGCCGAGAGGGCGAGGCTTCCGAGGCTGGAGGAGGCGATAAAGCCGGTGGTGAGGAGGGTGCCGATATTATAGGAAAGGCTCTCCGCACTGGAGGAAGCGCCCACCGAGAGCATCTTTTTCACCCGTTCACCGTCAAAGGCGAAGGTATTTTTGAAGGAATAGCCGTATTTTTTCACCGCCATCAGGGTGTAGAGTACCGCCACGGCGAGTCCCTCGCAGACGACCTTCCCGATGGCGATGCCTTCCAGCGCCGAAACCGGGAGAACGTCTTCAAAGCGGATGGCCGAATAGGTGAAGAGGAGATTCAGGGCGTTTGCGCAGGTGATGACGAGCATACTAAGGCGGGCATTTTTATAGGAACGGAAGACGGTGGAGAGCACCGAAGAGGCGGCGATGAAGACCGAGGAAAGCCCCGCGATCCGTAGATACCGCGACGCCACATCAAAGACCTCTCCCTCCAGCCCGATGGCCTTCATCAAGGCGCCCGAGCCGAAGAAGAGGAAAAGGCTGACAACCGCGCCGAAGATGGCCGCGACCGATATGGAATTCATGACCGAGACCGACGCCTTTTCATAGTCCTTCGCGCCGAGGTCATGGTTGATGATGACAGCCGCACCGACGGCAATGGCGCTGGCGAACATCAGAACGATGGTCAAGACCTGATTGGCCACGCCGACGCCCGAGGCCGCCGCATCCGCATACCCCGAGAGGAAGAAGACGTTCAAGGTGTTGATGAGGTTCCTGAGGACGTTTTCCACCGCGATCGGAATGGCGAGCGCGAGCACCGATGGCAGCGCTTCCTGATTCTTCAACTGTTCCATAAATATCTCCGACCTTTAATAGGGGCTGTCGCAAAATGCAGTTGACCTGTCATTCCGAGCCAGCGCCGCAGCGTTGGCGTGGGAATCCGTAATACTAATGGGTAGAGACGGATTGCCACGACCATCCTGCGGGATGGTCTCGCAATGACGGAGGCATTTTGCGACAGCCGCTTCCTTATTTTACCTGATTCAGTTTTCCGGCTCGGCGGTACCCGGGCTTTCCAGCCTTTCGATGTCCGCCGTGGTGAGGACCTGCGCCCAGACCTTGTCGGGAGAGGCGGGGTCCTTCTGATCCTTGGGTCCCGAAAGCAATAAAACCGAGAGGACGATCACGACGCAGAGCATCACGGCTCCGAATATGATCCCT